>CAZJZQ010000011.1:0-19452 GCA_964550535.1 uncultured Rhizobium sp. | reverse complement strand
ATTGGCGAGCGCGGCACCGGCAAGGAGCTGATCGCCGAACGCCAATGACGAGGATGGGGCGCTCCACGAGGGCGGCGAGGGAGACGCGCTCCAGCGTGCTGAGCCAGGCGGCGGACTGGCCGATAAGCTCGGGAGGCTGGGGCGCGGCGGGCATTGGCGAATTTCACCGAAAAGTGGCGACACAAACCTTAGGCGACGGTGCGAATTTCGCCAAACTGTTTCTTTTGCACGGCGCGGAAGCCAACTAAATTGTTTTTAAACAGTGATTTAGCTGGTTAATCGAAAGTTGGCATGGGGGTTGCAATCAACGTTTCATGCCGGGACCACAACCGGCGCGCACAGGAGACTGAGGATGCGGTACAATGATTACAGGGACCGGAGCCCCGCGAAAGACGGACTCAAGAACTTCGGCCGCTGGCTCGGTACGCGACCCCTCGAAAGCTGGGGCTTCTTCGCCGTCGGCTTCGTGATCGCCCGCATCATCTTCTGATCGCAACAAAGACAATACGAAAGGTTCTGATATGGGCGTTTTCTCCCGGCTTTCCGACATCATCAATTCCAACCTCAACGCGATGCTCGACAAGGCGGAGGATCCCGAAAAGATCGCCCGTCTGATCATCCAGGAGATGGAGGATTGCCTCGTTGAAGTCCGCTCGACCGCTGCGCGGTCGATGGCCGACAAGAAGGAATACGAGCGCGACATCGCGGCCTTTGAACAGTCCCGCACGGACTGGGCCGCGAAAGCCGAACTCGCCGTGGAGAAGGGGCGTGAAGACCTCGCCCGCGGCGCCCTGGCGGCCAAGCAGCGCGCCGAGCGTGAGATCGATGGGCGCCGGCAGGCCCTGAAAGCCATCGATGAGGTTTCGGTCAAGAGGCAGGAAGACCTTGAGAAACTTCAGGCCAAGCTGGACGAGGCGAAAGCGAAACATCGCGCGCTGGTCGTCCGCCGCGAAGCCGCCGAACACCGCATCGCCATGCGCTCGCGCATGGAGGTGAACAAGGTGGACGACGCGATCCGCCGCTACGCCACGATCGAACGCAAGGTCGACGAGATGGAAGCGTATGCCGATCTCATAAATACCGGCGACCGTTCGCTCGAAGCGCAGTTCCAGGAACTGGCGGCTGAAGAGTCGATCGAGAAGGAACTGGCTGAGCTGAAGCGCCGCCGTGGTGGTTCAGCGTCTCCCGCGCCGGCTGCGCGCCGCCGCACTGAAGGCGAGGGCGCGTGATGGATGGCGGGGAAGCGATCTTCGTATTCATGTTGGTGTCGGTCATCATCATCAGCATCTTTGTGGTGCTGCCCTGGCTGATCCTTCACTACATCTCGAAATCGCGTTCGGCGGGGCGGCTGACGGAAGACGATGAACGGATGCTCGAAGACCTCTGGCGTTCGGCCCGTACGATGGAACGGCGGATCGAGACGCTGGAGCGGCTGATCGAACCGGATGCGGCGCCGGGCCGTCCGCGTCCTTCCCAGACTTCAAGAGGGGACATCAACTGATGCGCGACGATTACACCTATTCCCCCAACCCCAAGCGGCTCTACCGCTCGCGCGACAAGATCATCGCGGGCGTGTGCGGCGGCGTCGCCGAACGGATGGGCTGGGATCCCACGATCACCCGCGTCGTCACCGCCATCATCTTCTTCATGGGCGGCAGCGGCGTGGTTCTGGTCGCCTACATCGTGCTCTGGGCCATCACGCCCTACGCGCCCTATCGCCCGCGCAACATGTCGCCGGATGAGGAGCGCTTCTGGAGTTCGGTGTCGGACCGTCCGCGCGAGACGTTCTCGAACATCCGCTACAAGTTCAAGGATATGGACGACCGCCTGGCTTCGATGGAGCGCGCGGTCACGAGCGAGGAGTGGCGCCTGAAGCGTCAGTTCCGCGATCTCGAAGGATCGTAGGGGGCAGCCTGCGAACGTGCCTGCACAGGACTGAAACCTCCCGGCGAAGCTGCTTCCCATGCAGGAGCAGCTCGCCACAAAAAGAAGAGGGACACATGACTCTCCATGGCATCGGGACTCGACTGGCTCTTTCTGCGGCGCTGCTCGGCGCCGGACTCGCCGGCCTGGGCGCAGCCGCCCAGCTTGGCGCGGTCGATCTGGGCGCGGGCGACATGCGCATCGTTTTTGGGCGCGGTGAATCGGGGCTGACGATGGAGATTGGCGCCCGCACATGCCCGCCGCATTGTGGCGTTGACATCAACTGGCGGCCGCTGCGCGGCTGACGGCAAGGCAGAGGAGATGGACGGCATGTTCAACGTCACCAGCCCCTTCACCATGGTGGTTTTGATCGTGGCCATCGTGTTCGGGGCGAAGATTCTGCGCACCCACATGCTGACGCGCGCGCGCAACGAAAGCCGTGAAGGCGACGAGCGCGTGGTGGCGAGCATGCAGACGCAGATCGACCGGTTGACGGACCGTGTCGCGGTGCTCGAACGGCTGGTCACCGACGAGGATCGCGATCTGGCGCGCAAGATCGATCGTCTGCGCGACAATGACCGCCCGGGGCCGTCAGTCTGACGCGCCGCTGACGACAGCTGGTTTTGGAAAAGCATGAAGTGCGCACGATGATCGGGATTAAGCGATGACAGCGCAGCGGCCGGATGACATCTGGACGGAATTGCGCGGCCTGCTGGGCATGAAGCCCGGCGCGCCAGGCGCGCGCAGCTTCTGGGACGACCTGTTCGGTGAAGGTGAAGGCGGCATGTTCTTCGACGCCGAAGGCAATGACCGCACGCCGATGGTGAAGGCGCTGATGGGCCGCGTGGATTCGCTGGATCAGACAGTCGCCGGGTTATCTGATCGTGTGGCCGTGCTGGAGCGGATCGTCGTGACGGACGAGCGGCGGCTGGCCGAGGAAATTGAGCGGCTGCGTAGCGGCCCGAAGGGGACGAACTGATGGATGCTGGTACGCTGGGCGTGATGATCCCGATCCTCGGGATTCTGGTCGGTCTGGTCGCCGTGATCGGCGGGCAGCGGATCGAGCGTGAAAAACTGAAGCTGAAACAGATCCAGGCTGCGGCCGTTGCGGGCGATGCTAACGCCGTCAATGGCGCGATGGCGGAGATCGAGCGGCTGAAGAAGCGCGTGGCGGTGCTTGAGAAGCTGGTGACCGATGACGACCGGCGCTTGTCGGAGGAGATCGGGCGTCTGCGCGAGGGCGCCGATCCGCGCGCCTGATTTGTTCTCCCCGGCCTATCGGGCGCGCTTCAGCGTGCGCTGACGGAAGCGGTCGGGGGACAGGGCGTGCTGTACGGCGCGCTCGACGGGTGAAGGTTCACCGAAGACTTCGGAAGCGATCATCTCCGCGAGCAGCGGCGCCCAGAGATAGCCGCGGGCGCCGAGGCCGCCGACAATGCGCAGGCGTGCGTCCGGGTTTTCGCCCGGCGGCGGCCCTGCGTAGGGCAGGCGGTCCTGCGTGGTGGCGCGGATGGATGCGCGTGAAGTGAGGTGCAGCGTGCTGCCGCCGATGTCCGGCCGCAGGCGCGCGAGAACATCAATATTGGATTGCCGCGCGGCTTCTGTGACGGGCGGTTCGCCTTCCGGTGCGGGGTCAAAGGTGGCGCCGAAGACGAGTTGACCGAGAGCCGAGACGCAGTAACCGCCGTCTGCGATGGCGGATGGCGCGCCGGTCCATGGGGTGGATTCCACTTGCCCCAGACGGCCTTCCAGCGGCGGACATGCGACGCCGCCGATGCCCGGCGACATGCCTGTGCAGATCACGATGAGATCGGCGCTGGAGAGCGCATCGGCATCGCTTGTGACCGTCGCGGCGCGCGTGTTCCAGATCAGGCGCGCGCCGTCGAGCAGGCGCGGCAGAGCGGCGGGGGGACGGATTGCCATGGCGTCGTGGTGGATGACGCCCGCGCGTGGATCGTCCGCATTGGCGGCGGTGAGCAGTGAAGGTTCCAGCGGCGGGTCGGCGAGGAGTTTGGCGAAGCGTTCGCGCTCGCGGTCGCCGCGCGGGAGGTGGAGGGCGTCAAGCGCCGCCACAGCGTCTGCGCCGAGGCGCGGCCAGAAGCGGCGGGCGTAAAGCCAGGCCGTGATAAAGCCGCGCGCGGATGGGCCATCGCCCGCATCGAGACGCGGCATGACGAGGGCGAGCGGATTGCCGCTGGCGCCCGCGCCGGGACCGGATGCGGCGTCGATGACGGTGACGTCGCAGCCGCGATCGAGAAACGCGCGCGCGGTGCAGGCGCCCGCAACGCCTGCGCCGATGATGGTGACGGTGCGGGGTGGCGTTGGCGGGGCGGCTTCAACGGCGGGCGCTGTGCGGCGGGCTTCGAGGCGCTGTTTTTTGCGGCCGTGGCCGTCCTTCTTTTCGGGCGTGAAGCCGATGGCTTCGAGACGGCGGCGGACATCGCCGGCGACGGAATAGGTTGCGGCGCGTGCGCCCGGAGCGGAGAGGCGGGCGACGTCGCGCATCACGTCCTCGGTCCACATTTGCGGGTTCACGGCGGGGGAGAAGCCGTCGAGGAACCAGGCGCCGGCGCTGGCCTGTGTCGCGGGAAGCGTGTCCGCGATCTCGCCGATATGCAGGGTGAGCACGAAGCCGTCGCCGAGCGCGATGCGCTGGACGCCGTTTGCCAGATCGGGCCAGGCGGCGGTGAGGCGGGCGGAGAGATCCGCCAACTCCGGCCAGGCGGCGTGGACGCGTGCGGCGTCAGCGGCCGTCATCAGCCGGCTTTCAAAGCTGATGAAGTCGAGACGGGCGGCGGCGGACGGGCGATGGCGGCGCCAGAGATCCCATGCGGCCAGCAGGTTCACTCCGGCGCCGAAGCCCAGTTCGGCTATGGTAAACCGGTCGCGCCCCGCCCAGCCTTCGGGCAGGCCGCAGCCGGTGAGGAAAACCGCGCGCTTCTCGCTGAGCCCGTCGCCGGAGAAATAGACGTCGCCCATCTCGTCCGAACGCGGGGCGGCGCCGGTCCAGGACAGAAGGGGGCGGGGCGGCAGGCGGGGCATGGCTGCTCACTGCCATTGACGGAAAAGGCTGGCCAGAGGGAAGCGGGGAAACTGCCTGGACGGGCGCGTTCACTTGACGTTCGCCTTTGCCGTCCATAGCTAGCAGGCATGGCTATCCGTCCGATCCTGACTGTTCCCGATCCCCTGCTGAAAGAGGTGTCAAAGCCTGTCGCAGCGGTGGACGACAACCTGCGCGTCCTGATGGATGACATGCTGGAAACGATGTACGCGGCGCCGGGCATCGGGCTGGCGGCGATCCAGATCGGCGTGCCGGTGCGGGTGATCGTGATGGATCTGGCGCGCGAGGGTGAGAAGCCTGAGCCGCGCTATTTCGTGAACCCGGAAATCCTTGAGGTCGTGGACGAGACGCAGGCCTATGAAGAGGGCTGCCTGTCGGTTCCCGACTATTACGAATCCGTCGACCGGCCGAAGCGGGTTCGCCTGCGTTATCTCGACTATAATGGCGAGCAGGTCGAGGAGTGGGCCGAGGGGCTGTATGCGGTCTGCATCCAGCACGAGATGGACCACCTCGAAGGCACGCTGTTCATCGACCACCTGTCGCGGTTGAAGCGTAACTTCGCGATCAACAAGGTGAAGAAGGCGCGCCGCAACGCGGCTGCCTGATCTTCCGGTTTTCTCCACGCCAGACAAGATTCCGGGCAAGACGCCGCCGTCGTGTGCGGGCGCGGCGGCGTCTGGTTTGAGTTGCGTCTGCAAAGAAAAACCCCGGCCATTGCTGGCCGGGGTTCTGTTCTGGCCGAAGTCCGCGGGATCAGCTGAGGCCGATCCAGCGGCCGGCGGCGGCCACCGTGACCCAGGACAGGATCGAAACAAGCGCGATCAGCCTGATGAAGCGGCTGGTGTCGCCTTGCGAGCGGGCGCCGATCTCGTAGCCGAGCAGGGCGACGAGCCCGAAGCCCGAGATACGCACGATCCACTTAACGAGTTCGATGAACGCGCCGTAGTGATCGACGATCGTGCCGTCCGCCAGTTCCTCATAACCATAGGGGCCGCCGAGCATGAGGTAGCCATAGACGATATACACCAGCGTCAGCAGCGCGATCAGGCCCAGCGTGATGTAGCGGGTGAGATTGCGTGCGTAGATCAGCAGGATCACATAACCCATGGTGATCATGTGGAACGTGCCGGTGTTGGTCGTCTCGGCGCCGGTGAAGACGCCCATCGACCACAGCCATAGCGCCAGCGAGATCACCGCGGCGATGGTGACCGGCGTGCTGGTCGCGCCGTCCTTCCTGGCCACCGCGCTGGTGACGTAGAAGGAGAAGATGATGGCCGCGACCATGGCGATCATTTTCGCGAAGAACGCGGGGCTGGTGTACAGCTTTTCCGGGTTCAGCATGCCGATGATGATGCCGCTGATGAGCACCATCCAGAACCCGAAGGTGAGCCACGGATTCAGGTTGCGCTCCAGAACGGGCATCGGTTCGTCCTTCAGACCCAGGCCGAAGAAGCGCAGGTTCATCAGGATCACCGCGCCGCCCATCATGCCCAGACCCAGCAGGTGGAAGGCCTGGATGAAGGCAAAGCCCCACACCGTGTCGGTGAGCAGCGAGGCGGGGAAGACGTTCGGAAGATTGGCGACCCAGTCATCGACGCCGCAGGGGGCGCCTTCGGACCTGTCGCAAGCGAGCGTGAAGAAATCCATTACTCGCCTCCCTCGGCGGGCGCTTCGGGCGGAAGCTCGCCCTCGGGTGTTGTCGCATCGTCGGGCGTCGCCTCTTCAGGCAGCGCCGAGTCTTCCTCGATGGTTCCGGTGTCCCCGAAACCGCCGGCTTCTTCCTCGTTGGTGACGATGCCGGTCGGGTAGGTGGCGCACTCGGCGAACCAGTTTACGAAGCCCGGCTGCGGCTTGCCGCAATTCCACCAGTCATAGGCGATGAAACGGCCGAACACGATAATCAGCGCCCAGCATGTCAGCGAGATCAGACCGGACAGCTTGACCTTGAAGGGCGGGTTCGGGCTGTCGTTCCACTCGTCCTGGGTCTTCTGCACCTTGTGGTGGAACCAGAAGATGTTGGCCGCGCCGATGATCAGCAGGATGATTTTCGCGCGGAACCAGAGGTTGTGGTAGTAGTCCATCGGCTTCGCGAGGAAGAGCACGATGCCGGTTATGATCAGCACCGCGAAGGAAATCGTGGTGTAGGGCAGGACGCGGTCGTTCAGGCGCGAGAACGGCGTGTTACGGAACGCGACGCCGAGCATGCGCAGATCGACCAGCCAGATCGTTCCCGCGAACACCATGAGGGTGAGGACGTGCGTGCCCTCTGTCAGTCCCCAGAGGTTCAGCGAACCCCGGAACTGCTGGGACCAGGACTCGAATTCGGGGGTCGCCCCGAAGTCCTCCTGGATCCACCGAAACAATTCATGGAACAAGTCAGCTAACCTCCCCTGACGCGCCGGAGTGCTTCATGCGCTCCGGTTTTTCGATTGCGGCCCCCGAACGGGTCCGACCCGAAAACCTTCCCCCCGACTTCCCTTCCACCGGTGCGCCTATTGCACGTTCCCGATGACGTATCGTTCGTGGCAGGATCTGCACACGACATAGATTTCGCCGCCCGCATCGAAGAAGGCCTGCTTGTTTGCGGGCGAAGGATCCGACGCCGCCGTCTCCGCAGCTTTCGCCGCCTTGATCGCGGTGTCGTGCAGGCCGTGCGACCAGTCGATCCACGCCTGCGAGTCGTCCGGATTGCGGCCGGGCAGCAGAAGCAGGTTGGAGGCCTCAGCCAGCGTCAGCGCCGAGCTTTCGGCTTCGAACCAGCCGCGCTCGTCGATGGGGAAAAGCTCTTCGACCGTCTCACCGAGCACCCAGCCCTGGCGCAGCCAGACGCCGTCGGCGTTGTAGTCGATGACGTGCGCCATCAATTCCTGCGTGGTCAGCGTCGCCCGCAGGTCGCCAGCGTTGAATTCAGCATTTCCGGAAGCGGAGGTGGCGGGCGTGCCGGGGCCGCCGCACGCCGCGAGAGCGGCGCAAAAGATCAGGATCGCGCCCTGGCGCATACGCTTTACTCCCTCTCGCACGGATTGAAAAAACCTACTCGATCCGTTTAGTCTCATTATTGTGTACAATCTAGCCCGTCCATAAGAGGGCCTTTTCGGGCCGCACATTGCGCCTTCCCCGTATGCAAACAACCCCCTTCTAACGCCCGCCGGGGGGGCGCTCCGTCGGGTTTGACTGCGGTGTGCTGTCGCGGCCGGGACTGGCGGGCCGCGGATTGCGGTCCTAGACAGTATCAGAATCAAAACTGCCATTACGGCGACGGCGGGAGGGAAAATCATGAAACAGGCGATGAA
The DNA here is from genome assembly GCA_964550535.1 of uncultured Rhizobium sp. Taxonomy (GTDB): domain Bacteria; phylum Pseudomonadota; class Alphaproteobacteria; order Caulobacterales; family Hyphomonadaceae; genus UBA7672. The sequence continues at coordinate 11,175 of CAZJZQ010000011.1, read as the reverse complement.
GCCCGGGACCATCAAGTTTCGTGCGGGAGCGGCGCTGCTCGCTTTGGCGCTGGCGACAGGGTGCGCAAGCCCGCCGCCCGTCGCCGATCCGGTCACGTCCTCGCTGGAGCGCGGCGACGCGTCGGCGCTGGGCTTCGATCAGGGCAAGCTGTCGGAGATCCGCACGGCGCTGAACGCCGATGTGATGAGCGGTAAAATTCCCGGCGCCTACCTAATTATCGGCCGCAATGACCGGGTGGCGATGGCGCAGGGCTTCGGCGTGCAGGGACCGGGACAGTCCGCCGGCATGTCGGAAGAGACGATTTTCCGCATCTTCTCGATGACCAAGCCGATCGTCTCGGTGACCGCGATGACGCTGGTGGAAGACGGCAAGCTGTCGGTTGACGATCCGGTGTCGAAATACCTGCCGGAATACGAGAACCTGAAAGTCATCCAGCGCGACGGCTCCACCAAGGAGGCCGCGTCGCCGATGCTGGTGAAACATCTGATGGCGCATACGTCGGGTCTTATCTACGGCTTTATCCAGCCGGCCACGCCGCTGGGCAAGCTGTACGCCGAAGCGGGCGAGGGCGATCCGGACAAGACGGCGCGCGAGCAGGCGGCGACCTTCGCCGGTCTGCCCCTGGCCGCGGAACCGGGGACGGCGTGGAACTATTCGCGCTCGACCGACGTGCTGGGCGCGGTGCTCGAAGTCGCGGGCGGCAAGACGCTGGACGTGCTGGTGAAAGAGCGCGTGACGGGGCCGCTGGGCATGACCGATACGGACTTCTTCCAGCCCAAGGAAAAGTCGGCGCGCTTTGCGCAGTCGAAGCACGCCGATCCGCTATACTATGACTATACGCAGCCGGTGGCCTTCCTGCAGGGCGGCGGCGGCCTGTCGTCGACACCGGAAGACTATCTGCGTTTCATCCTGATGCTGGCCAATGACGGCGAGTATCGTGGCGTGCGGATCATCGAGGCGGCGACGCTGGCGCGTATGCGTGAAGATGAAACCACGCAGGCGATCCGTGATGCGGGCCTGTTCTTCCCGGCGATGCAGCCCGCGGTGCGCGGCAGCATGGGCTTTGGCCTCGGCTTCTCGCTGGTGCTGGACGACACCAAACAGCGTCCGGGCGAAGGCACGTTCTCCTGGAACGGCATTGCCGGCACGGAGTTTTGGGTCGATCCCAAGAACGACGTGTTCATGGCGTTCTTTATCCAGGACCGCGCGCTGCTGGCCGAGTACCAGCGCAAGAACCGCGACTGGATCTATGACGCGCTGGTGCGGAAATAAGGGTTTCCAGAACCAAACATGGAGGGCGGCTCTCGCGGGCCGCCCTTTTTGTTTCGGGTGAGGCCGCAGCCACGCCGCGCAAATCGCGATAAGGGCGCACGATGGATTCCATCCTGCTGATTGTCATCGCGGGCGCCATCGCCGCAGGGTTTGTGCAGGGCCTGTCGGGCTTTGCGTTCTCGCTGGTGGCGTTGAGCGTGTGGGCGTGGGCGGTGGACCCGCAACTGGCCGCGCCGATGGCGGTGTTCGGCTCGCTGATCGGGCAGTTGGTGACGTGGCCGCTGACGCGGCGCGGGTTCGACGTGCGGCGGCTGTGGCCGTTCGTGCTGGGCGGCGTGGTTGGCGTGCCGGCCGGCATCTGGGCGTTGAAGGGGATCGACCCCAGCGGGTTCAAGTTAGGGCTGGGGCTGTTTCTGGTCGTTTATTGTCCGGTGGCGGCGTTCCTGCCGCCGACGCTGGCGTTGCGGTTTGGCGGGCGCTGGGCGGACGGGGCGTCGGGCTGGGTTGGCGGATTGATGGGCGGGCTGGGCGGCATGGCGGGCGCCGTGCCTGCGCTGTGGGCCAGCCTGCGCGGGTGGGACAAGGATGCGCAGCGCGGGGTGATGCAGGCGTTCAACATCGCCATGCACGTGGCGACGCTGACGGGATACACGCTGGCGGGCGGGATTATCACGGCGGAGGCGCTGAAATGGTTTGGCGTGATTGCGCCGGCCCTGGCCATACCTGCGCTGATCGGGGCGATGCTGTTCCGGCGGATGAATGCGCTGGCCTTCCGCAGGCTGGTGCTGACGCTGCTGTTCGTGTCGGGCGTGACGCTGATTGCGGGCAGCGCGAGGGCGGTGCTGGGATAGGCGCGAAGGTCAGGGGACGCGGGAGAGCAGGGGCAAAGAAGAAGGGCGGCGCAGACATGCTGCGCCGCCCTTGTCGTTTCGGCTTTCGCCGTCCGTCCCGTCTGGCCTATTCCGCCGGTTGCAGCGAGGCGGGACCAGCTTCCTCTTCCTCGCGCTTCAGGCGGCGCGTCACGTCCAGCGGCGAACCGGTGCCGCGCGCCAGCAGGGCGTAGGCGGCAGGCACGATCACCAGCGTCACCATCATGGCGGCAAGCACGCCGAACAGGATGGTGACGCCGATCACCGACCGGGTTTCGTATCCCGGGCCGTGCGAGAAGATCAGCGGCAGAGCGCCAGCGGCGGCCGTGAGGCTGGTCATGATGATCGGGCGGAAGCGGGTGAGCGCAGCTTCGCGCAACGCTTCCATGAACTCCATGCCCTTGTCGCGCAACTGGTTCGCGAACTCGACGATCAGAATACCGTTCTTGGCGGCGAGACCGACAAGCATGATGAGGCCGATCTGACTGTAGATGTTCAGCGTGTTGCCCGTCAGCCATATGCCCAGCAATCCGCCCCCAATGGTTGCGGGTACGCAGAGCATGATGACGAAGGGGTGGATCCAGCTTTCAAACTGCGCCGCCAGCACAAGGAACACCACGAGGATGCCGAAGGCGAAGACGAAGGCGATCGAGGAACCAGCGCGCTTGTAGTCGAGCGACTGGCCTTTGTAATCGATCTGCGCTTCCTCCGGCAGGACGTCGCGGGCGAGCGCCTCCATGTGATCGAGCGCGACTCCGAGGGAGACGCCGGGGTCCAGCGTCGCCGAGATGGTGACGGCGCGCATCCGGTTGTAGCGGTTGAGGCGGCGGCTGTCGGCCATCGGCTCGATCGTGACGAGGTTTGACAGCGGCACCAGTTCCCGCGTGCGCGACGAGCGGACGTAGATGTTCTGCACATCGGTGGGCGTCGCTTGCTCTTCGCGGACGCCCTCGAAGATCACGTAACGCTCTTCGCCGTTTTCGATGAAGGTGCCGACGCGCTTCGAGCCAAGCATGGTTTGCAGCGTGGAGCCGATCTCGCGGATCGTCACGCCCAGATCGGCGGCCCGGTTGTAGTCTGGGACGACGCGGTATTGCTGCTGGGTTTCCTTGTAGTCCCAATCGATGTTGGAGATGCCCGGATTGTTCTCGTTCAGCGCGGTGATGAAGGTGTCGCGCCATTCGACCAGGGTTTCGTAGGAGGGGCCGCCGATCACGAACAGGACCGGCGTGTTGCCGCCGCGGCCGAACGCGGATCGCATGTTGGCGAACGCGCGCACGCCGGGAATGTCCGAGATGAGGGCGTTGATGTCGTTGACGATATCGAAGCCGTTGCGGCGGTGCCCCCATTCGGTGAGGTTCACCATCACGTTTCCGCTGCTGTATCCGCCGCCGGGGCCGAAGCCGGGCGCGCGAACAACGATGCGGTCGATCTCGCCATTGCCGACGAGCGGCAGCAGACGGCTTTCGATTTCGTCGAGATACTGGGTCATGTATTCGAAGGACGCGCCTTCCGGACCGGTGATCTGGATCTGGAACTGGCCGCGGTCTTCCTGGGGAATGTACTCCGCCGGAATGGTGCGCATCAGCATCCAGCAGCCGCCCAGAACCGCGATCAGCGAGACGCCGATGACGATGGGGCGGTGAACGGTTGCGTCGAACACCTTGCCATACCATTTGCGCATCCAGTCGGTGGCGCCCTCCGTGACCTTGGCGAAGCCCTGTGTTTCGCCGTGGCTCTGCGGTTTCAGCAGTTTGGACGCCAGCATGGGCGCAACCGTCAGCGCGGCGATCATCGAGAACGCCACGGCCGAGGCCATGGTGATCGCGAACTCCGAGAACAGACGGCCCATCTGGCCCTGCATGAAGGTGATCGGGATGAACACAGCCACCAGCACCATGGTGGTCGCGATAACCGCGAAGCCGACCTGACGCGTGCCGCGATAGGCGGCGACCAGCGGCGTTTCGCCATTCTCCTCGATGCGGCGGTGGATGTTCTCGATCACCACGATGGCGTCATCGACCACGAGGCCGATCGCCATCACCAGCGCGAGCAGGGTGAGGAGGTTGATCGACAGGCCAAGCGCGTACAGCAGCGTGAAGGTCGCGATCAGCGAGATCGGAACGGTGATCGCAGGCGGAAGGGTTGCGCGTACGCTGCCCAGGAAAACGAAGATCACTCCGATGACGAGTGTGGTGGCGATGCCGAGATGGAGAAACACCTCGTTGATCGATGCCTCGATAAAGACGGCGCCGTCAAAGTTGGTTTCGAGGCGCATGCCTTCGGGCAGGGTGCCGCGCACTTCTTCTGCGCGTTTGCGGGTTTCCTGCGCCACGGAAACGATATTGGCCGTGGATTGCTTGACGATGCCGAGGCCCATCATCTGCTCGCCATTGCCACGGAAGACGTTCCGGTCGTCGTCGGGTCCGAATTCGACGCGAGCGATGTCGCCGAGGCGGACGACTTCTCCGTTTTGGCCTTTCGCGACGACGAGCTGGGCGAACTCGTCGGCGGTGCGGAAGGGGCGGTCGATGCGTGCGGGATAAACGAGGTCGCGCGATTGCAGGCTGCCGGCGGGCAACTCCACGTTTTCGGTGCGGACGGCGCTCTCGACGTCCGTGGCGGTGAGGCCGCGCGCGGCCATGGCGCGACGGTCGAGCCAGACCTTCATCGCGGGGCTGCGGCCGCCGCCGATCTGGATACGGGCGACGCCGTCAATGGAAGAGAAGCGGTCGACGAGATAGCGCTCGGCGTAATCGGTAAGCTCCATCGGAGACATGGTCTCGCTCTGGAGATTCAGCCACATGACGGTTTCTTCGCCGCCATCGGCCTTCTGCACGTCCGGCGGATCGGCTTCCTGCGGCAACATGCCGAGAATGCCGGCGACGCGATCGCGGACGTCGTTGGCGGCGGAATCCATGTCCCGCGAGATGTCGAATTCGATGGTGATGCTCGACTGACCGTCGGCCGAGGTCGAGTTGATGAAGCTGATGCCTTCAACGCCGGCGATGCGGTCCTCGATCACCTCTGTGATGCGGGATTCCACGACGTTGGCGGAGGCGCCGGGATAGGAGGTGCGGATCGAGACGATCGGCGGATCGATATCGGGATATTCGCGCAGCGACAGACGCGTAAACGAAACCACCCCGATTGCGACCAAGAGGAGGCTGAGAACGGCTGCGAAAACGGGCCGTTTGATTGAAACGTCTGAAAGGAGCATGGATCTACTGCCTCAGGCCGGCTTTGTCGGAGGGGGCGTCGCCCGCTGCGAGGCGTGCGCTGTCGCCATCCTCGGCGGCGGGTTGCGCCGCGCGGACCTGCACCGGAGCGCCAGGCCGGATTTTCAGCAGGCCGTCCGTGACCACGAGGTCGCCGGAACTCAGACCTGACACCACTTCGATCACGCCGCGCTCACGTTCGCCGAGCTGGACTTCGACCTTGTTGGCGATCGCGGGCTGTTTCGTCTGATCGACGACGAACACGAAAGTCCGTGACCCTTCAGCAATCGTCGCGATTTCGGGAACCGACAGCGAGATGCGCGACTGCGAGGCGAGGTTCACCGTCATGAACATGCCGGCCTTCAGCGCGCCTTCCTCGTTCGGGAGCGTCGCGCGGACCTTCACCATGCGGGTGACAGGGTCGATGGCGTTGTCGATGCTGGTCAGCGATCCGGTGAATGTCTGGCCGGGCAGGTCGCGGGTCTGACCGTTGATGGCAAGGCCGGTGCGCAGGCTGCCGAGGAAGATCGACGGCACGGCGAATTCAAGCCGCATGCTGCTGTCGTCGATCAGCGTGGCGACCACCTGGCCGGGGGAAACATAGGCGCCGGTGCTGATCTGCCGGAAGCCGAGGACGCCGTTGAAGGGCGCTACGAGCACGCGGTCGCGCAGGCGGGCCTCGATGGCGCGGACGTTGGCCGACGCGCTGTCGGCATCGCGTATGGAGCGCTGAAGTTCGGTTTCGGAGATGGCGCCTTCGGCGGAGAGGCGCTTGTTGCGCTCCAGCGCGCGCTGGGCCTCCTTGAGCATCGCCTGCGAGGCTTCGAGCTGGGCGGTTTCTTCCTCTGTGGACAGGCGCATCAGCACGGCGCCTTTGCGGACACGCTGGCCGTCCTCGAAGAACACGCCGGTCACACGGTCGGCGGCGTTGGCGGTGAGGTTCACCTGCTCGCGCGGCTCCAGGGTGCCGAGGGCTTCGATCCGGCTGACGAATTCGCGGGAGGCGGCCTGAACCGCGATGATCTCCGTAGGGCCACGGCCGCCGGGACCACCCGGGCGTCCGCCGCCGGGAGCGCCGGGGCCGGAGGTAGCCGCCTGTCCGCCGTCAGAGCCGCTCTGCGAGGTCAGCAGCCAAGCGCCGCCGCCAACAGCGACAACCGCCACGGCGGCCGCGATCGCGATATTCCGGGGAGTGGCAAACGCCATCGGCAAGGCTCCAAACGCAGAGAGTACACATTTAACACTTGCCCGGCCATCCGTGCGGCCAAGGTCAATAAAGGTCCAGAACGGACGAAACGGCTATCGCCGTCGGTTGTCCGCCGTTGCCTGTCCAGCGCCCGATACATACGAGCTGTAAGACAAATACGCTGAACAACGCGGCAATATTACGATGCATACATGCCGGGGCTTGAAATTCGGTCAACGCAACTGCTCTGAAGGACCTAAAACACCGCTTCAATTCAGCGTGATACCTGACGCCTTAGGTGTCTGATCTTGCTCCCGGGCGTCTGTCTGGCGTCGCGGCGGCGTCTGGTGACGCAAGCATTGGCGCAACGGTCCCGTTCCACTTCGGGACAGGCGATTCAGGTTGACAGTGGAGCGGTCTGGCGAGAGGACCGCAATGCTGCGTCATATCGCACCCCGTAGGCCGCCGGTTCCCTTTTTCGGGCTGTGCCGACGGATCGTTCGGGGAACGGTCCCGGCGCGCGCGAGAGGGGAGCAGTATCATGCCGAGCGGCAACATCCGGATCAGTCTGCGTGGAGCGTTGCTGGCGGGCGGAGCGCTGATCTGTCTCGCACCGCAGGTCTGGGCGCAGGAAGCGCCGCCGGCTGAACCGGCGCGCGACATCGTCGTGGTGGTGGGGTCGCAGATCCAGGGCGCCCGGCCGACCGACGCCTTGCCGGTGACAGTGCTGGACGCGGACGAGATTGCGGCCACGGGCGCGATGTCGGGCGACGAGCTTTATCGTTCCATCCCGCAGCTGGGCGATGTGTCGTTCAACGCGACCCGCACCATTGGCAGCCTGAACGACGCGCGGGGCGACACGGCGTCGATCAACCTGCGCTCGGTCGGGGCGGGCAACACGCTGGTGCTGCTGAACGGGCGCCGGATGGTGAACCACCCGACGGCGCAGGGCGACAACGGCGTGCCGGTGATGTCGGTCAATTCCAACACCATTCCCACAGGCGGCGTGTCGCGCGTGGAAGTCCTGCTCGACGGCGCCTCGGCGCTGTATGGCGCGGATGCGGTGGCGGGCGTGATCAACAACGTGCTGAAAACCGGTTTCGAAGGCCTGACGGTTGAGTTCCAGACCGGGGCCGAGGACGGCGTCAGCGCCAGGGAGTTCTCCGCCGCTCTGGAGGCCGGCTTCAATCTCAGCGACGGCATGGGCAACCTGTCGATCTTCGCGTCCTATTATGGCCGCGATCCGGTGTTCGCGTCGGAGCGGGCGTTCACCGCCGACGCGGACCAGTCCGGCCGCGTGCCGGCGGAGTGGGCGGGCCTGGCGGGTTCGTTCAACAACCGGTCGGCCACATCGGCCTGGGGCATTTTCGATCGCGTGACGGCGGGCGATATCACTGTCAACGGCGTGGCCGTTACGGATGGCAATGGCCGCTTCCATATCCAGCCGGACACAGTTGCGGGATGCCTTGCGCCGCTGCCCGGCGGCGTGTGCATCGATGACACCTCCACCCGCGATGCGGTGCTGCGCTACAATATCAACGAAGACCTGACAGTGCAGAACGGTGTCGACCGCTACAATCTGTTCGTCGCGTTCGACCACAGCCTGGGCGGCGGTCTGGAAGTGTTTGGCGAGGCGGGCGTCTATCTCGCTGACTCGCTCGGCTTCCGCGAGGCGGCGCCGATGCTGGGCGCGGTTCCGATTGTCGTGCCCGCGACCAATTATTACAACCCGTTCGGTCCTGTGGGTTCGCCCAACCGGTTTGCTGTCACCAATGCTCCGGCGGGCGGTCTCGCGCTGACGCTGGGCGTGCCCACGGGTACGGCCTATCGTCCGATCGATGCGGGTCCGCGCCGCACCGAGGTCGAGAACCTGACGACGCGGCTGGCCGGCGGTCTGCGCGGCGAGTTGGCTGGGTGGGATTGGGAAAGCGCTCTAGTCTATAGCGAGGCGAGCGCCACCGACACCGAAAACCGCATCTCCAATACGCTGTTCCAGCAGGCGTTGGCGCTATCGACGCCTGACGCCTACAACCCGTTCAACGGCGGTTGCACCGGAGATTTCGGCGCGGGAGATTGCACGCCCTCATCCGCCGCGACCATCGCGAGCTTCACCGTGCAGGCGGAGCGCAAGAGCGAAACGACGCTGGCGATGTGGGATGCGAAGATCTCGCGGCCTGATCTCGTCACGCTGTGGGCCGGCGATGCCGGCATTGCGGCGGGCGTCGAGTTGCGCCGCGAAACATACAGCGACGACCGCGACCCCCGGCAGGACGGCACGATCATGTTCACCGACATGATCAGCGGCCTGACCACCAACGACCTGATGGGCAACAACCCGTCCTACGACGTGAAGGGCGCGCGCAATATTGAGTCAGCGTATGTGGAGCTGGCCATTCCGCTGCTGCGCGATCTGCCGCTGGCGCAGGACGTAAATCTCCAGCTCGCAGCGCGATACGAGCATTCCGATACGTTCGGTGAAGTGACGACGCCGAAGGTGGCGCTGTCCTGGCGGCCGGCGGATTTCCTCTTGCTGCGTTCGGCTTGGTCGGAAGGGTTCAAGGCGCCCAACCTTCAGCAGCAATTCGAGACCGAAGTGCAGCGGTCCAACCAGAACACCGACTATCTCATCTGCCACGCCTTCCTTGGTCTTGCGGGGTGGAGTTCCTGTCCGGAGGGGACGCAGGCCGTGCCCGTGGTGCGGTCGGGTTCGGAAAATCTGAAGCCGGAAGAATCGGAAAACATGACGGCAGGCGTGGTGCTGGAAGCCGCCTTCCTGCCGGTGGAGTGGGGGGAGCTGTCGCTGACCGCCGACTGGTGGCGTATCGAGCAGTCGAACGTGATCTCGGTGTTCGGCGAGGCGAACCATCTCGCGCTCGATTATGCGTTGCGGATGCTGGACCCGGCCAATCCGAATGCGGGCAATGCGAATGTGATCCGCGCCGACGCCTCGACGCTTGCGCCGGATGAGCTGGCGGCGTTCCAGAACCGGGGCATTGCGCCGGTGGGGCGCGTGTCACGCGTGCTGGACACATATTTCAACCAGGACCGCGCGGAGACGGAGGGGCTGGATATCGGGCTCTACTACCGGCTCGACGATACTGCGTTCGGCGACTTCTCGTTCCGCCTGAACGCGGCGAACCTCTATAATGCGTTTGGCGATATCTCTACGCCAGGCGAGCTGATCAATGCGGCGGCGGCGGCGGGGATCATCAATCCCAACATCTCCGTTGGCGGCGCGCAGGGGCAGCAGGTGGGGCGCGGCGGACGTCCGAAATGGCGCTATACATCCACCCTGTCATGGCGCAAGGATGCGTGGGGCGCGGGGTGGTTCACCTCCTACACCGGCGCTGTGATGGATACGGGCCTGCAACTGGCGGGTCAGTCGTGGATCATTGAAGATCATCAGACGCACAACGTCTATATCGATCACACGATCGGTTACGATGGCGATGCGCCGACGCGTATCCGGTTCGGCGTGCGCAATGTGTTCGATGACACGCCACCGCTGGCCGATACGAATTTCGGCTATCTCGGTGAGCTGCATAACCCGGCGGGCCGCTCCATCTATGCCAGTGTCCGCAAGTCGTTTTAGCCGCACGGCGGCCGCAGCCGCGGTTGCTGCTCTCGCGGCGGCGTGCGCAAGCGTGTCCGGTGCGGGCGCTGGCCGCGATGCGTTGTGCGCGGGGGCGGGGCTTGTCGTGCGCGCGGATTTTGCGGCGGCAGGACGGCATGATTGCGTGATCGCGCCGGACGGGTCGGTCATTGTTTCCGTCGACCACGAACCCGCCGTGACCGAGGGGATAAATCCGAGCCCGTGGTTCGCCTTTCATATCGATGCGGACGGCGTGCGCCCGGCGACGGTCACGCTGGATTATACGGATTACAAACACCGCTATCGCCCGCATGTCAGCGTGGACGGCGAAACGTGGACGCAGGCGCCCGAGGCCGCCGTCACGCTGAACGAGCGCGGGACGCGGGCGACGGTGCGGCTGGATCTGCCTGAGCGGGGGCTGTTTGTGGCGGGGCAGCCGATGTCGCCGTCGCATGACAATCTGGCGTGGACGCGCGACATGCTGGCCGGGCGGGGGTTTGTTGAGGCGCGTTACGGCGCCTCGCTGAAAGGCGCGCCGCTGATCGGCTTCACGGGCGGCGGGGAGGGCGGCGACGGGATGATCGTGGCGCTGACGCGCCAGCATCCGCCGGAGACATCAGGGCAGGATGCGTTTCGCGGGTTTGTGGGGCGGCTGGTTACGCGCGACGATGCGCGCGCTGTCGCTTTCCGCGCGGCGCATCGGATCGTGCTGGCGCCGATGCCCAATCCGGATGGGGTTGATGGCGGTTACTGGCGGTTGAACGCCGGAGGTCTCGATCTCAACCGCGACTGGGGCGCGTTCACTCAGCCGGAGACGAAGGCGCTGTCGCAGAAGATCGTTGCGGAGGCGCAGGGCAGGCGTGTTACGGCGTTCATGGATTTTCATTCCACCAACCGGACCGTGATCTATGCGCCCCCGCTGGATGCGCCGTCGCCCGCCATCGGCTTCCTGCCGTTTCTGGAGCAGGCGTTCAAAGCCAGCCTCGCCGCGCCGCCGGAATGGAGTTATGCGCATGCCGCTGTTCTCGGCATGCGCA
>CAZJZQ010000010.1:0-44237 GCA_964550535.1 uncultured Rhizobium sp. | reverse complement strand
CCCTCCCGCCTAAACCCTTCCCCCGCTTGCGGAGGAAGTCCCCGAAGGGGGATGGGGGCGCGTCCCAGGGGGGCTCTCTCCGCAAACAATCTCCCCGCATCATCGGGCCTCAACCCGGCCAATGAGAACGCCCAACCGAAGGACAAGTCCGCTCCCCGAAACTTTCTTCCCCCGCACAATCAAGGCGCTGGCGAAAAACCGCCACAGGATAGAGCCGTTTTTCTCCTGCCTCTCCAAACCTCCCTCATAATCACCGGCGTGAATTGAGAAGGAGAACACGGTTCACGCCATGACACAGGCGCAAGCGCAAACACACGGACTGGGAATCCCATCGGCGGGTCAGCTTTTGCTGGCCGCGATGCTGTGCGCGCTTGTCGAGCTTGTGCTCAACGCTGTCCGCAAATTGCGGATGGATGTCGTCCGGCCTGATCGCGGTGAATGCCACGCCCGCGCGCCGCACGCCGTCCTGCCCGCAACCGGCGACAGCATCATCGCCAGGGAAACACACACCGCTGCCCGCCGCAGCATCGCGACGCCAAACACGCATCGCAGCCTGCTCCGTCATGCCGCGAAGCCGCGCGCGCCGGCCTGTCCTTTTCCTTCCCCGTGCGCAGCGCGGGAGATGAGGAGGGGCGCCGGAGGCGTGAACCGCGCGGCGTTTCAACCGCTGCGCTTCAACCAGCGAACGGTCCCGCGCACCTGAAGCCCTGACCTGAGCGCACCCGCACCGCGCCGCCCTCAGCCGCGCGAACGCCCAACCACGCTCCGCATGCATCGCATGCCGGAGGCGCCCGTGTTCATTCTTCCTGCGTCTCGCGCTTGTTCGTCCCCGGCAGCAGTTTCTCCAGCACGCGAACGCCGGTGATCAGCACCAGCCCGGCCACCAGAGCCGTAACGAACAAGGTGTACTGCCCGGCGCCCGCAACAATCCCGAGCCCCGCCGCAAGCCACAGGTTCGCCGCCGAGGTCAGGTTCTGCACGTCGCCTTTCCAGACGAAGATCGCCCCCGCCGCAATAAACCCGATGGCCTGCGCCAGCCCCTGGATCACCCGCAACGGATCAAGGTCCGCCGACGGGTACAGCGCCCGCATCGTCTCATCCAGCATCAGCGCCGAAACCGTGATGACCGCCGAACTCAGCGCGACCAGCCCGTGCGTTCGAATCCCCGCCGCAATCCCGCGCAACTCGCGATCAAACCCCAACAGCATCCCGCCGCCCGTCGCCGCCAGAACCCGCAGGACCATGTCTTGTTCGGTCATGCCCATGAACGTCGCTGCGCCCCTGCGCGTTCCCCCGCTAAAGACAGGTGGTTTGCGCAGGCAAAGAAAAACCCGCGCCAGGCATTCCCGGCGCGGGTCTTCTCTTGCCGCAACCGCGATCTACTGGCGCGGCGGCCCGTTCGGCAGCGTCTTGGACTTCACCACTTTCGGCTTCTCGCCAAACACGGCGGCTTCGTCATTCGCCGCGGTATAGGCCGGCCACGAGAACCCGTCCGCGCAGGTCAGCGACTTGGCCTTCGGGTCCATCTTGAAGAACGCAACCCAGCACGAGTTCACGCGATCCGCGACAGCGCGGTCAACATCGTCCGCCGCGCCATTCGGCCCCTTGGCCCAGCCCGACGTGCCGAGCGAGTCAAACGCATACATGATCTCCGCCGAATGGATCGCGCCCTGTTTCCATTCCGGCCGCCATTCCGGCACGAAAGCGAACTGGTACAGCCACGCGCCCGCGCCCGTATCGCCAGCGAAGGCGGCCAGGCGCCGCGCGCCATCAAAGCCGCCCTCGCCATTGTTGGACCCGACCATCACCGGCACATCGATCTCCGTGCCCGCTTCCATCGCGGCCAACGTGGACGAGGTCATGAAGCGGTTCTCAACCGGTGTTCCGAGCGATCCCTGTGTCGCGCGCGTATTCGCGATCGTCGAGGCGTCGACGGCGCGAAGCTGCGCCGCCGTGGAGTTGGCGCTGAGGCCGTGCGCTTTCATCGCCTCCACGCCGCGTTTTTCCGCGTCTTCAAGGCTGAGCGCCGGAACCAGCCCCGCGCCCGACTGGATGATCGCCTTGTGATACAATCCCTTCGCGGACGGAACCGACAGAAGGCTGGTCACCATGAATCCGCCTGCCGACTGGCCGGCCAGCGTGACGTTGTTGGGGTCGCCCCCGAACGCCGCCGCATTGCGCTTCACCCATTCCAGCGTCGCAACCGCATCCATCAAGGCATAGCTGCCGAGCCCTTCATTGCTCGCCGCCGTTTTGGTGAGGGCGGGGTGGGAGAACCCGCCGAACGCGCCGAGGCGATAGTTCGGCGTCACGGTGATCACGCCATGCGCGGCGTTCGACGCGCCGTCATAGCTGCCGAGGTTCCCGGCGCCGAGCCGGCTCGCGCCGCCATAAAGCCAGACAAGGATTGGGGCCTTGTTCGCGTTCGCGGGCGCGACCACATTCAGGTAGAGGCAATCTTCGTTCGGCGCATGGGACACGCCGCCGCCATTGGCTGTCACGCCGTCCGGATTGGTGATCTGCGGGCAGGGGCTCGCATACTGAACGGCTTGGCGCTCATACGTCCAGGCGTCCGGCTTCTGCGGCGGCTTCCAGCGCAACTCGCCAACAGGCGGCTTGGCGAAGGGCACGCCCCGGAAAACGTTCACGCCATCCTTGGATTCGCCGACGATGACGCCCGCGTCGATCGTCGCTTTCACCGGATCGGCAAAGGCCGGCGCAGCCAGCAGGGCGGCCGCAGCCAACAGTCCTGATATGCAGGCTTTTCTCATGTTTCACCCCTTGATTTCGGCTCTGTTGTCCGGCCGGTCCCGAACGCTAACCGAGGGGAAGATGCAGAGCAATCAATTTGCCGTCATGCCGGACTGCTGTTTATGTAGTTTCCGGCGACCGTCGAAAAGGTTGCTGCGCGGTCCGTTGACCCTGCGCCAATCAACGCCTTAGGTTCCGCCCAATTTCGCGCAACGACGCGAACGCAACTCGGGGAAACGCCATGACCACACTGATCCTGCCCGCATCCCGCATGCGCATGTCACGCCGTCTTCTTCTGGCCAGCGTATTCGCCGGCGGCGTCGCGGCGGCCTGCTCGCCCTCCAACGCTCCTGCCGCCGGAACGGCGACCGCCTCGACCACCGCGAACGGCGACCCGATTGTCGAGACTACGGCCGGCAAGGTTCAGGGACTTCTCGACTCATCTTCCGGCGTGCGCGTCTTCAAGGGCGTGCCCTATGGCGCATCGACAGCTCCGCCGAACCGTTTCCGCGCGCCGCGTGCGCCCGACCCGTGGACCGGCGTGAAGGAAACCGTGGCCTACGGCTATTCCGCGCCGCAGGGCGCCTCCACCGCGCCGGTCGAAGCGCGCGAAGACGCTCCGGCGGATCTTGCGGATGAAACGCCGCGCCGCCTGCTCAACAACTCGCCCGCAGGCGCAGGGCCCAGCGAGGATTGCCTCGTTCTCAACGTGTGGACCCCCGCGACCGATGGCGCGAAACGCCCCGTCATGGTGTGGCTGCACGGCGGCGGCTTCTCGTCAGGCTCCGGCGCGTCGACCTGGTATGACGGCACGCGCCTGGCCCAGAAACAGGATGTGGTCGTCGTCACGATCAACCACCGCCTCAACGTGTTCGGCTTCCTCTATCTCGGCGATCTCGGCGGCGGCGAGTTCGCGGACTCGTCCAGCGTGGGCATGCTCGATTGCGTTCTGGCGCTGCAATGGGTGAAGGATAATATCGAACGCTTCGGCGGCGATCCGTCCCGCGTGCTGATCCACGGGGAATCCGGCGGCGGCCGCAAGACCTCGACCATGATGGTGATGCCGCCTGCGCAGGGCCTGTTCAACCGCTGCGTCGTGCAGAGCGGATCGCAACTTCGCCTCGATGGCCCTGAAATCGCGATGCAGCGGACGGAGCAGTTCTTCTCTGGCGTCGGCGTGACCAAGGACGACATCGGCGCGTTGCAGAACCTGTCGCTCGACCAGATGCTGGCCGCTGTCGGCGGCGCGACGCGCGGCACGGGCCAGTTCCGTCCCGTCGCTGGCGCACCGTCGACGCCATATCACCCGTTTGACCCAGCCGCTCCCGCTATCTCTGCGAACGTCCCGATGATGATCGGCACCAACCGCACAGAGGCCTCGGTGTTCATGGGCAACCTGCCGGGCATCACGACGCTGGACGAAGCGGCGCTGCGCACGCGCGTCGCCGCGCTGGTTCCGGAAGAGCGGGCAAGCGATGTGATCGCCATGTACCGCCGCCTCTATCCGCAGGCGAAGAACGACGAAATCCTCTACATGACCTCGACGGATCGCGGCTACTTCCTCGACTCCACCATCCAGGCCGAACGCAAGGCGGCGCAGGGCGGGGCGGGTTGCTGGTATTATGGCTTCTATCGCGACACCCCGGTCGAGGGCGGCCGCTATCATGCGCCGCACGCCGCGGAGATTCCGTTCGTGTTCGACAACATCGACAAGGCCATCTCGATGGGCGGCCAGCCTACACCGGCTGCGCAGACATTGGCCGACCAGATGAGCGGTGCGTGGGCCGCGTTCGCCCGCAATGGCGATCCGAACCATGACGGCCTCATCAACTGGCCGCAATATGGAACCGACCGCACGGCGATGGTGTTCGATGAACCGCCGCGCGTGGAGAACGACATCCGCAGCGAGCAGCGCCAACTCATGCTGTCCTTCGGCTCGCAGCAGGATGGCCGCGTCGAAACCGGGCCGGGCTGATCCAGTCCCGTCCGCACATGCAAAACCCCGCCAGGCCTTCGGGCCTGACGGGGCTTTGATAAAAATTTCCGTCCGTTACTGAGCGGGCATTCCAGCGGTGATATAGCTCGTCACGGCCTTGATCTGGTCCGCAGACAGCATCCCGCCCATCGGCGGCATGCCAGTTCCGCCGTCCACGATTTTCTTGGTCACGGCTGCGTCGTCGGTCAGGCCCGTCACTTTCGGCGGTCCGCCCGCGACGCCCATGCCGGCGCCCGTGGGCCCGTGGCACATGGCGCACGACTGCGCATAAACGCTGCGGCCCAGCGCCAGCGTTTCGGCGGACACCTGCGCGGGCGCAGGCGCAGCGGGCGTCGCTGGCGCGGGCGGGATGGCCGCAAGCGCGGTCGGCGTAGCGGGCGCGGCGGCGGTCTCCGCAGGAGCCGGCGCGCTGGCGTCCGGGGCGGCGGCTGGCTCCTCGGCGGGCGCGGCGGGGGCCGTCTCGGCTGCGGGCTCAACGGCCGTTTGCTCAACCGGAGCCGCAGGCTCATCCCCCGGGCGCGGCGCGCAGGCCGAGGCGATCAACGCCACCGCAGCAAAAAGGATATGCGATCGTGTCATGATAGTCCCCGAGTTCGTGTTCATGCCGTCTTCGTAGCGCCTGATGATCTATCCGGCGTCATCCCGCAACAGGCTTCACATCCATCGGCTGCGCTAGGCTTTGCGCGCCTTGGCCTGCGCGCGGGCAGGCGATCATGACATGCACGAAATTCTGGCAAAAACCGGCGCGATTTCTGAGCGCTTCTTCGGGCGAGGCGCCTGATTTCTGTTCACGCTTGGGGCGGTCCATTATCTCGCATTGGGGCCGCAGGAGACGAGTCCCACGACCGGGATAACCAACGTCTCGCCCGTCCGGGAGGTAAATCCCAGACTGCCGGACCGGATGACGGCGCCTGTGGGGTCTGACGGCACGGTCTCGAACCGCGCCTCGACCTTGATTTCTTCTTCACGGTCCGATCGCCAGACCTGCGTTTCGGCGTGCCCGAAGGCTGCAAGACCGTCGAACGACACGCGCACAAACCGCGCCTCGTCCTGGCCCACCCGCGCCACTGCATGAGCGGGACGATCGGTTGCAAGGAGAATGCGGGTCGAGGGCTGGCTGCGAGTCATCAACACCATGGTGCACTGGTCATTGCGCAGCGCCCGCGCCTTCACTTCACCGAGCACAGCAGCCTGAGATTGTGGACCCGCCGTCTTCGGCGCAGCGCAGGCTTGCGCCGCAAGAACGGCAAGCAGGACAAGCGCGTATCTCAGCGTCATTGCGCAGCTCCTGACGGGATGTTGGCCATGTCGAGCAGGATCTGCATCGTTGCGTCGCCGGACGTGGCGGTGATCGCAGGCCCCGCCGCGCCGCCGATGGTTATCCGCGCATCAATTGCGCCGCCGCCCTCTGGAGACGCCAGCCGCGCCGTAAGCTGCCCATTGTCGCAACCAAGCTCACCCTCCAGACGTGCGGGCGCAGGCGAGGGAAGGCCGTCAATGCTGATGACGCCCGCCGCACTTTTGCAGCCGCCGCCGTCCAGCATCACCGCTCCACGTGTCAGATAGACCGAAGCCTCGGGCGGCATTCCACCGGCGACATTCGCCAACGCTATGCGTCCATTCAGGTTGTCGAACGCCCATCCTGCGCCTGCCGGCGCGAGCACGCCCGATGAAACAGGTCCGCCGCTCTCGAAAGCGAGGGCGGCCTGGCCGGATATGAGACGCAAGGGTTGCAGCGAGACCGCAACATCACCGATCCCGGCGCCTTGCCAACTCAGCCCTGAAAGTCCTCCGCGCCAGATCGTGCCGCGCGCATCGGCTATATCCAGGCCGCTCCCCGCCGGATTCACCTGCGCCACGGCAAAGCGGAGGGGAAGCAACGCCAGCGCGCAAAGCACAAATCCAGCAACAGCAGCCAGTAATCGCAGGGCCATCATGATGCTGCGCTCCGCAGTGATACGGTTGCGACAACGCCAGCGCCGCCACGGCTGATGCTGAAGCGCGTTACGCCCAGCCCGGTGCTGGCCGACAGGCCGCTGATCCAGTTGAGGACGTTCGCGGATGCGGGCGCCTCGACGCTAGCCTCCATCCCGCCATCGGCGGCGGAGGATTGAATGATCGTCACGTCATGCCGCGCGGCGATGTCCGTGGCGATCACCTGCGCATCGCCTTCCGGGAGGTCGCGTGCAGCTGCGCGCATGGCCGCCAGTTCGCCAGCCAGCAAGCGGACCTGAGCCAGCTCCGACAAGGCATGCGCCCTGCGGCTTTCAGCGCTGCGTGACGCGTTGAGCCCGGGGAGAAGCCCGAGGTAGATGGAACCCAGCACGGCGGCGCCCGCCGCGGCGCCCCCGATCAGCCATCGTTCACGGCTGCTGAGATTGTTCCAGTAGCTGGCGAGGCCGCTCATGGTTGCACCCTCACGGTCAGGTCCACCACGATCATGCCGCCAGAGGGCTGCCCGGGTGTTTCGATTGCAGCGAGGCCCTGGTCTGCAAGCTTGAGGCGTATCGGCTCCAGATCCTCGATCCGCGGCGCGGCGACAGTTGCCGAGACCGCGTTTGTAATATCCGCATCGAGATGCGCGATCGATACGCCCGCGCCAGCCGCCGCGCCCTCCACAATCGCGGCCGCAGCGCTGACGAGCGATTGCCCGTCGTGCACGGGAAGCAGCGCCTCCTGCAATTGCGCCCTTGCGTTCACAATGCGAGCCGCGCCGGGTAGGGCTGTACGCGCCACCGCATCCGTCTGTTCGCGAAAGTCGCGCGCAGCGCCGTCCAGCCGCATTGCGTGCACCCACGGCGCCGCCGCGGCAACAGCCAACGCAACGCCCGCCGCCATGGCGATACGTGCACGGGCCACTGGCCGCGCCCGTGCTTCTGCACGAGCCGGAAGGGCTCTCTCGAAGTCGGGCAACGAGCTGATCGCGCCGGATCGCAACGATCGCATGGCCTCGTCCTCAAACACGCGTTCCTCGACGTTGAGTCCCATGAGAAGCAGCGAGGCGATCTCAGGCTGGCATGCGAAGGCGGCGTCGCACGTTCGTGCTATCGTGTCGCCATCGCGCACCGCGACGACGAAGTCACCGGCAGGCGGGCAGGCAAGCAGGGCGAAATCCGGAACGATGATATCTGGCGTCATGCCATTCTGCCGCGCTATTTCGCGCCAGTTCTCGACATCACTGCGTGCGGCGACGCAGACCAGGCGCCGGTCTTCCAGTGAACTGCCCACCGCGGCGACACAATCCTGAGAGGGCTGCGCAAGGTCGGACGCCAGCATGCCAAGAGCCGCAGCGCTCATCTGCGGGATGGTCGAGCCCGCGACAGGAATGACCCGGCCCAGAACACGCGATCCCGGCACGACCAGAATCGACGCTGGCCTGCGCGCGCGCCCCTTCGCGCCGGTCGAGATTTCCCGCCAACCGCCCGCATCGTCGAGGAGGGCCACCCGGAACATGCTCATGACTCCGTGCTCCAGCGTCTTCCTGCCGGATCGAAACCGGGACCGTTCCCGATCAGCAACTGCGTCATCGTGACTTCAGCGTCGAGATGCGTGACATGCACGGTGAGGTGCAGAAAGACAGGTTCCAGGACCAATTGCGATCGCGCATCTTCGGGCAGGACGATCGAAGACAATTCAGGCCGGCTCATCATCTCTTCCAGGGTCGCCCAGCCGAGCGCCGGCCGAGATTCGATCAGCGCGCGCGCCGCCCCGTACGACAGTGCGCCTTGGCTGACAGCCACCAGGACAGGGGCGTGTGCTGGCGTCAGGGCGTTGACGTTGACCGGCGATGGGCCCACGCGCGGCAAGGCGCAAACGAGCGGACGCAGTTGCGAAAAAACCTCGCCGCCAAATCCGCGTACGGCGCGCAACTCACTGATCTCCGCCAACGGCTCGCGGCCCGTCATATAGCCGGGGGCCAGGCCCAGATACGGCGAGTCGTCCGGACCAGGCCCCGCACGGCTATCGGTCGTGTCGATCCACGCGACCAGATCGTTGGTCATCTCTTCCGCGCGCTGCGCCGGCATATCGAGCGCCACGAGCAAGGCTGCAAACTGCGCAGCGCCAGCTTCGTGGCGCTGGAAGACCTCGCCGGCGCCCGCCACAACGCTGTTGAGATTTATGCAGGTCGAGGCGTCCCGAACCTCAATCTCCATCAACCCGTGATCCAGCGGCAAGGTGAAACGCTGCGGTCCCTCCGCGAAGGCGGTTCGTACAGCGGGACCATTGCGCACTTCATTTGCAAAGCTCGCCGCGAAATCTTCGGCCCCGATGGCGTACCAGCGCGCCTGCGCCATGCTCGCCGCATTTGCTTCCAGCCTCTGCGCCCGCCGCAGATCGTCCAGACCCGCAACGGCGATTGCAGACAGTGCGGCGACGATAAGCAGCACCGTCAATAGCGCGGCGCCGGATTCGGAGTTCCGCGTCATGATGCGGCCTCCGGCAAGAGGAAGAGCTGGCTAACGCGTTGTCCACCGGTCAACTCGATATCCAGGCCGACGGCGCGGGGCAGGGGGCGGTTCGGCGCGCCGGTCCAGTTCTGTGTCCACTGATCGAACTCGAAATAGCGTGGCCGGACGGAGCGCACGTTTTCCAGCAGCAGTTGCGCGGCTTGAAGCTGGGAGCCATCGACATAGCGGCGTGCAAGACGTTCGATACGCCCATCGCGCAGGCGATACTCCACGAATTGCAGCGACGACCGGTCTTCGTCCAGCGGGTTGCCCCATCCACGCCGCACCAGCTGCAGGAAGGTTCCAGAACGGCTGGCGGGTTGTCCGCTCAATGCTGCCTGTGGCTTACGGCCGGATTCATCCCGCGCCCGGCGGGCGGCGGCCTGTCCGAGATCCGCTTCCAGAACCGCACGCAACCGCAGCATGGCGACTGTCTCCGCCTGCCGTTCATCGAGGATTTCCTTGGTGCCGGTCGACACCGTGGTGAGCAGCACGCCGCCCGTCGCCAGAATGGAGAGAGCGGCCAGCGCCACCAGCATTTCGACAAGCGTGAACCCCTTCATGGCGCAGCGCTCCTGAAGGTTGAAAGACCGGCCAGCGTTTGCCCGGTCCCCTGTTCGCGTACGCTCACATCCATCCGCAGGAGGCGGGGATCGGGTGATGCGGCGACTGTCATTTCCCATGCCCATGTCCGCCCAAGCGCTTCTTCCTCGCCTGTGCTGGTTCCGCCGGACGGGGGATTGCTGGCCGCCATCGCCTCGACGAGCCGGTTCTCCGCGACGATGCGGGCGACGGCCCGCGCTTCATTAGCCGCCTGTGAGCGCTGGCTCTCGCCCATCACATTGAGCAATGCCAGCGCGCCGAGCGAGAACACGGCCAGCGCAACCATCACTTCAAGCAGGGAGAAGCCGCCATCCTGTCCGCCGTCATGGAGCATAACGCTGCTCCCGGCTGATATTCCCGGCGCTATCGATACGCACGGTCTCTGTCGTGTCGCCGCGGAAGAAGGAAAGGGAGGCGGATTCCGCCATGCCGGTATTGTCGAACGCCAGCATCGCGGGCAGGCGGCCGGAGGAATGGGATACCGACGTGCCCTCCTGCCACGGCGCCAGCGGTTCGATCTCGCGCCATCCGGCGCGGGTCCGGGCCAGAACGTGATAGCCATCCTCCGATATATCGACGCGTACAGGCGTGTTGCGAACCAGCGCCATATCCCGAGCCGCCGTCAGGCGGCTTGCGAACCTGTCCGCTTCAAGGCGCAGTCCCGGCGCGCCGGAACCTGTGGTCAGCATCACCATCGACGTGGCGAGGCCGATAATGAGAAGGACGATCAGCATCTCGACCAGCGAGAAGCCGCGTTCCGTTCCATCATCGGGCGTTACGCCAAAGCGCGTCATGTCAGTTCCAGTTGCCGATATCGGCGTCGAGCCCTTCGCCGCCCGGCGCGCCATCGGCGCCCAGCGAATAGATATCGATCGTTCGGTTCTGACCGGGGAAGGCATAGACGTAGGCGTTGTCCCACGGATCATTCGGCAGCCTGCGAATATACCCGCCCTCACGATACCGGTCCGGCCGCGACAGCCCGGCCGGAGCGGCGACCAGCGCCTGCAATCCGTCTTGCGTGCGCGGATAGGCGAAGTTGTCGAGACGATAGCTCTCCAACGCTTGCTCCAGCATGGCGATATCCGCCCTGGCCTTGTCCACACGCGCCCGGTCGCCAGCAGGCAGCACGTTGATGACAACGACTGTCGAGATCAGGCCGATGATGAGAAGCACCACCAGCACCTCAATCAGCGAGAAGCCCGCCTCGCTCTGGGCGCGGTGCTTTACGTCGCCATCGTGTTGATTTGCAGGATTGGCAACAGGATGGACAGGATCACAAGGCATACGACGCCTCCCATGATGACAATGATCGCCGGCTCAAGAAGGCTGAGGGCGATCGACGTGGTAGTGCGGAACTCCCGCTCGAGGTATTCAGCCGCGCGGTCCAGCATTGCGTCCAGCTGGCTGCCGCTTTCGCCGTTGGCGGCGAGGTAGATCAGCAGGGGCGGAAACACGTTCGTCCGGCGCATGGCGGTTGAAAGTCCGGACCCTTCGCTGACATGCCGCGCCATATCGAGCACCGCGCCCCGAAACACCACGTTGCGAACGGATGCGGCCGCGTGTTGCAATGCTTCGAGAACGGGCAGGCCGGAAGCGATCAATGTGGACAGCGTGCGCGCCAGCGACGCCGCTTCCACATCCCGGATCAGGCGGCCCGCAAGCGGGAGGCGAAGAAGAAACCGGTCGAACGCCAGACGGGGTCCCTTCTGCGACAACAGCCAGGCTCCAAGCGCAGCAACGCCCACAATGCCGAGAGCGATAAGCCAGCCCCAATCGATCAGGGCGTTGGAAATGGCGATCACGATCTCGGTCAGCAGCGGCAAGCGCTGGCCGGATACATTGAACTGATCGACAACCTTCGGCACCACGAAGGTCATCAACCCGATGATGACCGCGATGGCGACCACGCCGAGCACGATGGGATAGACCAGAGCAGTAGTGACTTTCGAGCGCACATCCTCCTGCGCCTCTAGAAGTGTTGCGAGTCGGTCGAGCGTGCCGGGAAGGCTGCCCGATGTTTCTCCGGCCGCGACCATCGCGCGATAGGTCGGGGGGAACGCTCCGCGCGCGCGCGTCATCGCATCGGAAAGCCGCTGGCCCTCGACGACGCCGGCGTGAACAATATCGAGCACTTGCCGCTGGCGCTTGCTGTCCATCTGGTCGCGCAGGGTGCGCAGCGCTTCTTCCACGGGGGCCACCGTCACCAGCGTTGCGAGCTGGCGGGAGAGCAGGGCCACAGCCTTCCGGCCAAGCTTTGTGGGGCGATCCGCGGCGGCGGACTTTGCCGCAGCCTGGCCTGCAACGACGCGCGTCGGGACAAGTCCTTTGCGCTCCAGTGACGATCGCGCAGCGGCTGCGTCGGCGCTGGTCAGGCGGCCTTCGCGTGTGCGGCCGTCGCGGTCAATGGCGGTGAATTCAAAGGTCGGCATCGGGCCGTCCTTCCTGCCGGATTACCCGGACCGCTTCTTCCACCGTGGTCAGGCCCGAGAGCACGTATTCCCGGGCCGTCTGCGCCAGCGTCTTGCCTTGTGCAAAGGCCAGCGGCGCCATCTCGGTTTCATCCGCATTCGCCGCGATCAGGCGGCGCAGGATGTCGTCGATGCGCACCAGCTCGTAGAGGCCCACGCGCCCCGCATAACCCGACCCCTGGCACGCCGTGCATCCATTGGCGCGATAGATCACGGCATCGGCCGGTATCCCGGCAAGCGACGCCACAGCGGCGCCAGCTGGCTCCGCCTTGCGGCAATGCGGGCACAGCCGCCGCACGAGACGTTGGGCGACAATCACCCGCAGAGTGGAGGCAAGCAGGAATGGTTCAACGCCAAGATCGCGCAAGCGCGTCACAGCGCCCAAGGCATCGTTGGTGTGCACGGTCGACAGGACGAGGTGGCCCGTCAGCGAGGATTGAATCGAGATCTGCGCCGTCTCGCCGTCGCGGATCTCACCGACCATCACCACGTTGGGATCCTGTCGCAGGACGGCGCGCAGGCCAGCGGCGAATGTCAACCCTACCTTGGCGTTCACCTGCGTTTGTCCCACGCCCTCGATCGCATACTCCACTGGGTCTTCTATGGTGAGGATATTGCGTTCGGAGGAGTTGAGCAGGCGCAGGCCCGCATACAGTGTCGTGGTCTTGCCCGATCCGGTCGGGCCGGTCACCAGCACCATGCCATTGGGCTCGGCCAGCGCTGCGCGGAATGCAGTTTCGACTGCGGCGGGCATGCCCAGATCGTCAAGCCCAAGCTCCGCCTTGTTACGGTCCAGCAAGCGCATGACCACTCGCTCTCCCGACTTCGCGGGCAGGGTGGATACGCGCACATCCAGCGTACGGCCGCCGATCGACAGCGAGATGCGCCCATCCTGCGGCAGGCGCCGCTCGGCGATATCGAGACGCGCCATAACCTTCACGCGCGAAACCAGAAGCGGCCCTATGCGGGCGCTCAGCCGCGCCGCTTCCTGCAGCACGCCATCGACCCGCATGCGAACCACAAGCTGTGAGTCATAAGGTTCAATGTGGACGTCAGAGGCGCCGAGACGGGCCGCCTCTGCGATCACGCCGTTGATCAACCGGATGATAGGCGCGTCATCGCGCGTATCCAGAAGGTCAGCCGTTTCGGGGATCTGGTCGAGAAGGCCGGCAAGGCTGCTTTCCGCGCCCAGTGCTTCGGCTTCTTCCAGCGGCAGGCCGGAATTGGCGTAGGTTTCGGAGAGCCTGCGCTCAAACTGCGCCGCGCTGGCTGTCTCCACCGCCAGCCGCATACCGAGCGCACGGCGCGCCTCGATCAGGGCGATCGGGTCTGCGCCGTCGCGAAAACAGATGCGCGCGATGGTGTCCCCGCCAAGGTCGATCACGCCCGCGCGGCGAGCGAAGCCGTAGGGCAGGCGGGTGCGTGCGGACGAGGTCATTCCGCCTCGTCTGCTGGCTGGGCTGCACGCGGCAGCGATTGCGTCTGTGGCGCGATCACGCCGGGATCGGCCATGATGGTCTCCAGCGACGAACGGCCATCCGGCGCCACATTGCGCTGCAATTGTTGCATCCGGTCGAAGCTGGGCAGGGTGACATGCCGTGTATCCTCCTTGCTGCGCACAACAACCGGGCGGATGAACACGACAAGGTTGGTTTGCACCCGCTCGCGCGCATCCGACCTGAACAGCCCGCCGACGAGCGGCAGATCGCCCAGCAGCGGCACTTTCTCTGTCGAGACCTGCTCACCTTCGTCGAGCAGGCCACCGAGAACGATGATCTCGCCATTGTCAGCCAGAACGGTGGTTTCGATGTTGCGCTTGTTGAAGATGAAGTCGCCGAACGAAGCGGTGATCGGGCCATTGATGCTTGATACGCCCTGCTTGATGCTCATGGTGATCGAGCCATCGGCGTTGATCTGCGGTGTCACCGTCAGCGACACGCCAATTTCCTGACGCTGCACCGTGCGGAACGGATTGTCATTGCCAGAGCTGAGGACCTCGCCCGTGGTGATCGGCACGTCCTGACCGACAAGGATCGTGGCCTCGCGATTGTTCAGCGTCAGGATGGACGGCGTGGACAACAGGTTCGAGCCGGAATCCCTCTTGATCGCATTCAGCACCATGCCGAACGTGCCATCACCGTTCAGATTGCTGGCAATGCCGCCAATTGCGCCAGTGGAGCCGAGCAGGGCGTTGATCGCTGCGTCCTGCAGTCCTTCCAGAACGGGGCTGTCGTCGGGCAAACCACTGGCCAGCGCGCCGCCGAGTGCGAGAATGTTGGGCCGCGCATTCTCATAGCTCGTCGCGAAGAAAGGCAGCTCGCCATTGTCCTTGCCGGACAACAGGAATTGCACACCAAGATTTCGCGCCGCCGTATCGGAGATTTCAACCACGATGGCTTGCACCAGAACCTGCTCGCCACGGCGGTCAAGAGCGCGGACGATGGCGTCAACTTCCTGTTGCACGGTCGGATCCGCTCGCACCACCACCGCATTCGCGCCGGGATAGACGGCGACATGCCCGCGCTGCTCGCCCTGCATCGGCATGGCGGGGGACTGCGCCGGTCCGCCCGGAGCGGCCGATGACGTGGTACGTTCGGCGGGTTGGCTTACAATGCCCTGCAACAGCTCGGCCATATCGGCGGCGTCCGCATGATGCAGGAAGTAAACACGAGTCGCCCCGGTTGGACGTGCCTGTTCATCCAGCGTTGCGGCGATCCGGCTCAGGCGGCTGACCGTTTCTGCAGGCCCCCGGATCACCAGCGAACCGGATGTGTCCACCGCAGTGAATGTCGCCGCCGCCGCCGTTGCGTCGCCCGTCGCCCCGACAATCTCGCGCAGGGATGCGACCAGCGCGGACGGCCGCGAGTTTTTCAACGCGACAATTTCGATCGTATCTGTGTCCCGATCCAGATCGGCGACCAGCGTGGACAGGCGTCGCACATTGTCAGCGAAATCGGTGATGACGATCGCGTTCGCGCGCGTCGCTGCGGTCACCTGTCCGCCGCGCCCGACTAGCGGCTGGATCACCGGCACGACGCTGCCCGCGTCACGGCTTTTCAGGCGGATCACCTGAGTCACGAAACGTTCTGCCCCGGCGCCTTGCGCCAGCGTGGCGGCGTCGGCAGCAGGCCCGACGCGATAGGCCCCGGATGCAGTCGGCGTCACGATATACCCGTTGGCGCGCAGTGTCGTCAGAAACACCTCATACAACTGGTCATCATTCATCGCGCCGCCTGACGCGATCATCACCGATCCTTGCACCTGCGGGTCGATGATGAAGGTGCGGCTTGTCAGGCGGGAAACCTCCTGGATGAAGGCGCGTATGTCCGCATTCTGTGCGTTGAGTTGCTGGCTTTGCGCCTGCGGGTGCTGGGCCCAGGCGACCGGTGCGATGATTGCAGTTGTTATCGCGAGCGCCATCCGGCTGATGCGATGAGACCGGGCGAACATCATCATGGGATGACTCTTTGCAGATTGATGGTGTGGTCGCCGCCCTGGCGCTGGATTCCGAGCTCCACCGGGCCGCCGGCCAGGATCCGGACCTGTTGCGCCGCGAGGTTGGCGTGGGTCAACTGGAGGCCCGCAACCGTGATGATGATGTCGCCGGGCAGAAAGCCGGCGGCCTGAACGATGGATGGATCACGTGCGACGACCTCAAGCCCAACCGCGTCGCCGCCACGCTCGACGATGCGCAGCGTCATCGCGTTGACCAGCGCCGTGCGATCAACCGGAGGAGGGGGTGCCGGCTGGGCCAATTGCAGCAGCGGCGCGCCGCTGCCGGCGAAAACCAGACGCGAAATGCGGCTGTTCTGATCGATCTCCACGAAATCAGGTCCGACGCGAGTGATACGTGCGTCGCCCGCCATATCGCCCACACGATAGGACGCCTGCGGCAATCCCGGCGCCGAGATGATGGCGGAACCCGCGCCATCCGGGCCGGCGAGTGTTGCGTGCAAGGTGAAGTTCGACGCGGCCACGGCGGAAGGCCGCCCCGCGGCCGCGCGCAGAAAAGGATCGTCCCCGGGCAGCGACACCACGCGCGCCGAAGCTGGCGACCCAGTTTCCGCCGGCTTCTTTCCCGCGTCGCTGACGGGGTCAAGAATGGACCATCCCAGCGCGGCGGCCGCACCGCCTGCTGCAAACAGGCAAAGCAACTCCACAGCGGCCGCAAAGCTGCCGCGCAAGGCTCGAACAATGCCTGCGTCTCGGATCACCATAACTCATTCTGGCGAAAGGCGTGCGGCTTCTGGTTGGCCGCACACTGTCTCACGCCGTTTGCACTACGCACACAAACACACCAGAACCGGCAGATGGTATCAGAACGACGTGGACAGACCGAAAGAGTAGGTCTGCCCGCGTTGATAGCCATTGATCATCACTTCACCGCCCTGGAACGTGCCGGCGGAATTGAAGGTCTGAACCTCCTGCATGTCCTCATCGAGCAGGTTTTTCGCCTTGAAAGAGAAGTTGACCGGGCGGCCGAACACCGACCCGAGTTCCTTGCGATAGGTGAAGTCGAGCATCATGCTCGGCTCTTCCGTGATATCCGGCGTCGGGGCGCCAGCCACCGTCCCGGGCGCACGGCCTGAGACACGTTCGCTGACATAGGTCAGGATGAACGTGGCCTGCGATTTCGAAGCTTCGTCTTCGTACCCGAATTGCAGGTTCGCGACATGGTCGGACTGGCCTTGCAGGCGCTCGCCGTCGATGACGTAGTTGCTGGCGGCTTGAGCGGTGGGTAGCGTCGATCCCGGCGTCGCGACAAACACAATGTCGCCCGGGCTCACGCTGACTTCTGCGGTCGAGTAAGTGTAGTTGGCCTGCACCAACAGCGATTTGCCGCCCAGGAAGAAGGCGTTGGGGAAGGGGTCATCCCAGATCTTTTTGATCTCGATCTCCGTTCCCATCACTTCGGCGGCAGGCACGTTGATATAGCTCTGCGCGATGATGCCGCCTGCGGGCGTGGCGATGGCCTCGACCGGGCGCTCGATGTCCTTGTAGAACGCGCCAACCGTGAAGTACTGGCCCGGCGCGAAGAAATACTCGTACCGCGCATCGATGTTCTTGAACTTCGTGTCCTGTAGGAACGGGTTGCCGGTCAGCAGACGGTTGCTCTCGGGATCGTAGTAGGTTTGCGGCGCAAGCTCGCGGAACTGAGGGCGGCCGATGGTGCGCGAAGCGCCAATGCGGAACTGCATGTCTTCCATGAAGTTCCAGGTCAGCGTACCCGCCGGCAGAACATAATCCTTCTCAATCGCACGCGGAGCAGGATCAGCGCCGTATAGATCGATCAGCTGCACCGTCTCCGTCGCGTCTTCCCAACGTGCGCCGAGTGAGGCGCGGAAGTACTGGATAGGCTCGAAATCGATCTTGGCGTAAACGCCCGTGCTTTCCAGTTGCGCGTCATAAGCTGGCGCGTTCTCGACGTTGCCTGTGACCTCGCCGATCAGGAACTGACCCGCATTCGGACCCTGGTTGAAGTCGGACAGAAGGAAGTCAACACGCTGTTGCTGCTGCGCCAGCGACAGCTGGTTGCCGAAGAAGCGGTACTCGCGGGATTCCGCGTAGCGGTTGTTGTCCTGATAGCTTGCGCCCGCATAGATATCGATCGCTCGCACATTCGCCATCGGGATCGAATAGCGGAAATCGACACCGCCGCTGAGCACGTCGTCCTCAAGGCTCGCGAAGCGCGTCAGGTTGGAATAGCGGCCGCCATCGTGCACATAGCGCTGCAAATCAGGCCGCCAGCCATATTGAATTTCCCACTCATAGGGCGCCTCGCGCGAGGTTGCGCCATAAGCCGCGCGCCAGTTGATTCCGAAGTTACCGAAATCGAACTCGCCAGCCAGCTGCGTGTTGAACAGTTCGCGTTCATACCAGCCGGTGCGTTCGGTCAGGATTTCCTCGCCCTGGCCGCTGTTCGTGCCGAACTGCTGTCCGCCGATCTTCGAGCTGCGGCGTACCCACAGGTTGGTAAGGTTCACCGAATGGGGCCCAAATTCGACGCCCGCGCCGATCAGACCATCCCAACTGACATTGTTGCTGGTCTGGGTGTAGTTGTAATCGTCGGCCGGAACGATCGCGTCGCCGGCAATGCCCGCGGACTGGCGAATGCCGTCCTGGGTTTCCCAGTCATTTGCATAACCCAGCACGCCGATCGTGCCGATGCGGATATCGCCGATATCCCACACCTTGCCGCCCGAGATGTCGAACGCGCCGCTCGCCGGAATCTCGGTGTTGAGCTGAAGCAGGCGCAGCTTGGCGTTCTCGAACGATTGGCCGATACGCTGGCGTTCCTGCTCGCTGCTCAGGCTTGGGTAGAGGTCCAGACCGGAGTTCACACGCACGCCGGCGTCCCAGACTTCGCGAAGTTGCAGCGGTATCTTGCGCAGGCCGTCATCGAAGCCGAGCCAGTCCGTCGATCCGCCGTCATACGTATAGCCGGTGGCCAGCGTCGTCGCGGTGTTGACGCTGAAGCCGACGCCGAGCTCAAGAAAATCGTTTTGCGGGATGTTCAGCGTGGACAGTTCCACCACGCCGCCGCCGAATTCGCCGGGGAACTCAGCGGAGTAGCTCTTCTGCACCATCATGCCCGACAGAACGCTTGTCGGAAACAGGTCGAGCGGAACGACGCGTTGCAGCGGTTCCGGTGAAGGCAGGGGGGAGCCGTTCAGAAGGGCGGACGAATAACGCTCGCCCAGGCCGCGCACATAAACGAATTTGCTGTTGACGACGCTGAGGCCGGTAACGCGCGCGAGCGCGGCGGCCGCATCGCCGTCGCCCTGACGCTCCAGGTCTTCAATCGTCAGGAAAGCCGCAACTTCGGATGTGTCTTGCAGGGGCTCGGGAATGAACAGGCCGCGGACAACGATCAGGTCCCGCTGTTCGTCGCCAGCCTGCGCCGTTTGCGTATCCTGCGTTCCGGCGGCGGCGTCTGTCTGTTGGGCGAGGGCAACCGGCGCGATCAAGGCGGAGGTGGCGACAAGCATCGCGCTTAGCGACAGGCGAGGGGATTTCATGGTGTCTCGGCCTTATTGAGCATCATTGTCTGGAAAAGAGGAAACGGGCGGCGGCGGCAGCGCCGCCGCCCGTCTGTAGTCAAGCCGTCCCTAGCAGGACTCCTCTCCGATCATCGGGCTGCATGTCCAACCCTGGTACCAGGTGTCGTAACCGGGATGGACGGCGCCGATGTGAGCGGGCGTGACCAGGAAGGGGAAGCCAGCCGGGTTCGCCATCGTCGACCCCGTGCCAGCGCCAGCCGCCGCAACCGGATGAGCGTTCTCAGTCGCGCCGTTGATGAAGGCGGGGCTGCCGTTGCGGCCCGTCAGGGTCGGCGTGTAGGTCGAGAGGTTGTTCACGCTACGCGCGTTCTCGAACTCGGCCTGTGTCGCCGCACCGTTGATGTCGCTGTCGTTCAGGAACGGCGTCGAGCACCCGAACAGCACCGACTTGAAGGTCTGACCGGCGGTGATCGTGTAGGTGTGGTCGATATCGAGGCAAGCGTTGGTGTTCGTCGGCGACACGAAGATCGAGTTGTGGATGAACGCTTCCGTGCCGAGGTTGAGCAGCACGGCGGGGCTTCCCACGTTCGACCGCATCACGACCGTCGCGTTCGAGATACGCGGCTGGGCGCGGTAGATGATCTTGCCGATCTCGGAGCTGCCAGCCGGGAGCGGCGGGCTGACGCCGAGGTTGGCGGTGACGTCGGACGAGTGGGCGGACCATTCGAAGCCGCGGTCGCCACCGGTCGTGCGCTGCACAACCAGCATGTATTGCGCGGCACCGCGCCAGCCGAGATCGGTGTCGAACGAGTCGTCATCGTTGCCTGTGAGAACGATGTTCTTCACGTTGACGTTGCCGCCGAAGATTTCGAGGCCGTCGTCGGACGACTGGTGGATCTGCACGTTCTCGATCACGGTGCCGTTCCCGACGCCGGACAGGGTAAGGCCGTTTAGTTCCTTGTTGGTCGTGACGGTAAAGCCCGGATACTTGATGATAACGTGCGATAGTTCGCCGGAGTCGTCGGTCGGCGTGTTGCCGCCATAGACCGCGTTGGTGGCTTCTGCGGGCGGGTTGCAGGCCACGTTCGGCGGGTTGACGCCGACCGGGCAGCCTTCGCTCACCGGTGCGCGGCCGATGATCAGGATGCCACCCCACTGGCTGCCGGGAGCTTCGTCCGGAAGCGCCGGGTTCACGACGTCATCGCGGCTGGTGAAGATGATCGGCGCGCTGGCGTTGCCGACGGCGAAAATCTGCGAACCGCGGTTCACGCGGATGAAGTCCAGACCGCCGGTGCCGAAGATGGTTACGCCCGGATCGACAGACAGCGTGCCGCCGACAGCGCCCGCGATCGGCGTGTTCGGGTCGGCGCCGAGATCCTGACCCACGTCGACGACGGAGCTGATCGAGTAGATCGTGCCGTCGCGCAGCGGAACGTTCAGCGTGCCCGTGATCAGCGATGGCAGCTGGCAGTTACGCAGGTCGGCGATGATGCCGACATTGTTGAAGCCGGCGGGGCAGTCCGCCGCGGGACCGGCGGCGGGCGGCGGCGGGCCTACCGGCGGCGGGGGCGGCGGCGGCGGAGCTGCCGGCGGAGACGGAACGAACGTGCCTTCTCCGGGAGAGGCCACGCCATCCGATCCGGAGCAGGCTGCGACTGTGCTGGCCGCGAGGCAGGCCAGGAGCGCGGCGCGCACGGCGCCGCGGGATGTGCTGGAAATCATTGTGGTCTCCCTCAGGGTCAAGGCGGGGCCGAGGGGGGCGCCGAATTCCAGATGCTGACTGACGCCCGCCATCCCCGAGCGCGGGGTTAATGGCGGAGCGTGACAGTCGCCCGACAGTTAGATGACAGTTTTGATTCCGTGCACGGCGCCCGGCGCCTTGTGGCGCCGGGGTCTCACCAGTCTCACCAGAAGGCGAGGCGAAGCGTCACGGAGCCATAGTGCGTGATGGCGTTGTCCGTGATTTCAGCGTCGTAACCGAACTTCATGTTCAGGAACTGGCTGTCGATATTGAGGCCGAGGCCTGCGGTCAGCGCGTCGTCAGGATCTTTACCAGCGTCCAGCGTGAACGTCTGCCCGGCGGCGGCGCCGGCGAAGCTCAGCGGAGCGGGGGAGTTATCCCACGACAGCACGCTGCGATAACCAGCCGAAACTTCCGGGCGCCAGCGCAGGGTCGCGTCGGACCCGAATTCTCCGGCCAGGGTGACGCCGACGCCGGCGGTGGCCAGCGTGCTCTCGCCTTCGCCCGCCACGATCGCCAGATTGGTCAGCGTACCGGCCGTTTCGGTATAGCCGTCCTGCGTGACCGAGATGAAGTCGAGCGAGGCGTAGGGGATCAGGTCGAACGGACCAGCCGCCATCGTGTAGTTGGCGCGGGCGCCGGCGGACCAGGTGG
This sequence comes from uncultured Rhizobium sp., assembly GCA_964550535.1. Classification (GTDB taxonomy): domain Bacteria; phylum Pseudomonadota; class Alphaproteobacteria; order Caulobacterales; family Hyphomonadaceae; genus UBA7672. The sequence goes on along the minus strand of CAZJZQ010000010.1, from coordinate 22,575 downwards.
TGGCGTCCCATTCGGCGGTGAACTTGTCCTGTAGGCCAGCCGACGCGATTTCGCGGACCGACTCGAAGGACGCCATGCCGAACGACGCCGTGCCGTTCACCGACAGCGGGCCGTTGCGCCAGCCGCCATAGGCGCCGATCGTCGTGTGCTGGACGCTTAGCGGCGCGCTCGTGCGTTGCTTTTCGTCCAGTTCGATCGACTCCAGCGACGCGAAGCCGCCGACGATGAACGTGTCGCTGGCGTAGAGATCGAGACCAGCCGCCACGCCGAAGCCGCCGCCTGCTGCACCGAACTCGGCGCTGGTGTTGTCGCTGTCGTGATAGACGCCGAACTCCTCGATCCACGCGCCTTCCGGGGCATCCGGGCGGCGGGTGATGAGGTCGAGGCGATCCGCCACGGCGCCGAACGCCGCGGACGAGTTGGAGCCAAGCAGGCGGACAGCGGAGATGTCCGACGCCGGCATCAGATCGCTCCAGCCGCGGATGAACTCACCCTGCGAGGACAGGCCCGTGATCGCCGCCGCAACCGCATCGTCCTGCTCCAGCAGATCGAGCACCGAGTTGTAGGCGCCGGCATAGCGCGTGGTCAGCCCAAGCTGTTCCGCCGATTTCACGCTCAGCGTCATGTCGATGGCCTGTTCGCCAACCGGACGGGACAGGGCGAGATTGAAGAGATACGGCGCCTGCGCGTTCAGCATCGCCTCGACCGGACCCGCCGTGTTCAGCGTGCCCGCCTCGACGAGTCGCAGCGTGTAGGTCTGGTTCACGAACTGCTGGAAGATCGGCGCGAACACGGTGTTGGCCGCGATATCGGCTGTGCCCGCGACCGAGAACACCGGGTCGCTGGCGGTGACGCGCGCCGCGTTGACGGCGAAGCCGACACGCGAACCGTTGGCCAGCGACATGTTGCTGAGAGCGACCGTATCGATTCCGAGGCTGTTCACCGTCGAGTTATCGACCGCGAGCGAAGATGTGCCCGTGCCTGTGATCGCGCCTGCATAGGTCGAATTGTTCGTGAACGAGAGCGCGGCGTTCGCCGTGCCGAGCGACAGGGCGCCGGCCATGCGGGCATTGTTCAGATTGACCGTCGCGGCCGGTCCCGTGAAGCTGACGTTGCCGAACAAGCCGCTATTGGCTGCGTCCAGCGTATTGTTGCCGCCGCCGAACTCGACATTGCCATAGACTTCGCCCGAATGGACGTTGAAGCGGTCGTCGCCCGCCCCGAACAGCACGTCGCCGAAGATGCGGGCGTTGCCGATCGTATCCTGCTGGGTGAACATGATCGCGGATGGGCTGTGCGACAGGTCCACTGCGATGGCGCGGCCGGTCCCGCTGGTGATATCGTCACGCGGATCGTCGTCCGTGAAACCGGCAATGATGCGTGAGGAGTTGGTGAAGTTCGTCACCGTGCCGGAGAGATCGCGGAATGCGACAGCGTCGCCATCGTAACCGCGAACATTGGCTGCGATGGCGCCGTTATTGACGACGCTGGAGACGTTGGCGCCCGCATCCAGCAACACGGCGATGGCGTCATGCGTCGTCTCGGTGTTGACGTTCGAGACGATGGCGCCCGTATTGACGATGGCCGGCGTAGAGGCGCCCGAGCCAATGTTCAGCGCGACAGCATTCGCCTCATAGGCGGTCGCGGTGATGGAGCCGCCGTTGAAAAGGCCGCCCTCGACGATGGTCTGGTGCGTGCCGTCCGCCGATCCCGCGATGCGCACGCCCGTCGGCGCGAAGCCGATATTGAGGCCGTTCGCGTTGATCGTGCCGCGGTTGATGAAACCGTATTCGTAGTCGAATTGGCCGATCTGTTCGGTGCGGTCGTTGTCCTTGTCGTCGTCGAGCGTGTCGAGAATGGTTTCCCGGACAAGGCCCAGCCGCAATTCGCCGCCGGCCACGCCGTCTTCCGGCGTAATCAGCACGCCATAGCTCGACCCGATCATCGAGATCTGGCCCTGCGAGCGGTTCTCGTTGAAGTCCTGAATCACGTCCTTGATGTCGTCCGTCGGATCGACGCCGCCGACAGCCGCGCCGTTCAGCAGGAAACCGTAGGCGAGATCGCCACGGATCTGAACCGCAGGTCCGCCGGCCAGCAGGTCGTCCGCATCCCGGCGGTCCGCAATCGGCACATCGTTCGGCCCAAGGAAGTCCGGGTCGGCATAGTTGGAAATCGTGGTGCTGGTGAAGCCCGTGGCGATGATGTTGCTATCGATCATGAACTCGCCGCCGACATTACCCAGCACGCGGAGCGCAGCCGAGTTTTCGCCGTTGACGCTCACGCCGCCGCCGATCAGCACGTCGCCGCTGACGTCTTCGCGGATGTCCACGCCATAGGAGTTCGCGCCCGTCACGGTGATGCCGCTGTCCTGGACATAGGCGCCGTTGAGGACCGAGCGCAGGCTCACGCCCGCCGAGTCGTTGCCTTCGACGGTCACGCCGCCCGTCAGGCGGATGTCGCCGGTCATCGTCCCGCCGCTTTCCAGCAGGATGCCGGTCCGGCCTGTCCCGATCGCGACGGGGCCGTCGAGGTCGTTGTCATTGTCCGTGTCGGTGCGCGTGTAGTCTTCGAGCAGCGAGATCGATCCGCTGTTGGTCAACGAGCCGGTGAAGTTCGGCAGAATGCGGACGCCGGTGGCGTTGTCGGAATCGGGGAGGGTGATTGCGCCCTGGTTCGTGACGCTGTTGTTGCTGTTCATCGTGACAGCAGTGGTGTTGTCCTGCTCGTCCAGCGTGATCGAACCGGTGGACGTGATGGTGATATCCGCTGGGGTTCCGCCCGTTCCTGCTGTCTGGGTGGTCACGGGCGCTGTCGTCGCCGTGGTGATCTGCACCTGCGCAAACGCAGGAGCCGCTAAGGCGAGGGGAACAGCGGCGCCGAGCAGCAGTTTGATCTTAAGCGACATGAGGGCGTTCCACTCCTGAACATATCACGAACTGGCGGACGCCCCCCGCGCGCATGCGCAGGACCCCCGCTGGCTGGCGCCCCGTCTCGCCAGCCCAAGCTCACCTACCGCGCCAACGGAGCGGACGCTACCCCGCACCTCAGCAGGGCGAAGCCTCTGAATTCCGGGGATTAGGACGTACCCAACCCAGCCGTGTGGCGGAAGTACGTCAAGCCGTTTTGCCCTCCGGGGTTTCCGGCGGGGCGGGGGGATCCAGCTCAAAAGCCTCCCGCGTGGCCTTGCGCCATTCGCGGACGATGCGGCCATACCAGTGAAAACGGGCCTGATCGGACAGCCCGTCCTTGTCCTCCAGCCACGAAACCAGCGTGTCCAGCATTAACGACGTCATGGTTTTCGAGGCCAGGACGGCCCGCTTCTCTCCGCCCGGCGGCGCGCCGGGCGCGGGATGGAAGAAACCGACGGCCTGGGTGTGGATAAGGTCCAGCAACCGCTCCCGCCAATGGTCCAGCGCCGGATCGCCGCGGAAGGTTTTCAGCGCCGCCAGAAAAATTTCCCGGTCCGGCTTTGCTTCCAGATAGAGCACACGAAGCGCCCATCCATAGCCGTCCCATTTGCCCTTTTGCGTTTTGACCAGGGCGGCGTGAACGTGCTGGAAGAGCGTGTCGATCAGTTCGGCGCGTGACGGGAAGACGCGATAGAAGACCGGCTTGGGCGCGCCTGCTTCATCGCAGACTTCCTGCATCGACGCGCTCGCCCCCCGCTGCAGGAAGACACGGGCCGCGTCGCGCAGGTACTTCGCCTTGCGGGCGACCTGATCCACGCGCGGTTTAGAGCGCGCCGGCTTGTCCGCCTTCGCAACAGCTGCGGTCTTGCTTGGCATATCGCGGACTGTCCCCCAACAATTCATGTAGCCAGCACATATAGACGTACCCGCCCAACCTCGCCACAGGCGAGTTCACGTAACGGCAATATGGCTGGCTAGTCCGTTCAGGCTTTGGGTTTCGTCCGGCGGACGGGTTTCGCCTTTCGCGCCGGGGTGGAGCCCTTTTTCGACTTTTGAGCGGCAGCCAGCAGGCTCACCGCCGCCGCAGCCGCCAGCGTAACGGCGGTCGCCGTCGCCACAGGGTGCTTCTTCACCTGTTTGGCCGCGCCTTTGGCCACCTTACGGCCGCGTGCTTCGGTTTCCTTGAGCAGCGACTTGGTCACGTCCGCGAGGGCCGAAGCCGAGGCGGAGATCGCGTCTTTCGCTTCGCCGGTCACGCTGGAGGCGGCTTTCTGAAGTGTGTTCACGGCGTCGGTCAGAGCCTGTTCGGCCGTCGTGGAGCCGTTGGCGACGGCTTTCGACACCTTCTTGCGGGCGGTGCGGGCAATCTGTGTTTCGTTGGCCATGTCCATCTCCTTCCGGAATTCTCAAAGCTCCGGCGCTGTGAAGCTATATGCCACGGCCGTCAGAGAGAGGAAATGCGTGCTGGCCCCATCCGGTTCCCGCGCTAACCCCTAATGGAGACGCCCGGCGCCCGCCCCGCCGCCGCCAGGGCAAAGGCGAACTCCAATGCCGTTTCACGCAGGGAGGCATACCGCCCTGACACGCCGCCATGCCCGGCTTCCATGTTCACGCGCAGGAAGAACGGTCCGGCCTCCGGCGCGTCATGGCGCAGGCGGGCGATCCATTTCGCAGGCTCCCAATAGGTTACGCGCGGATCGGTCAGGCCCCCCGTCACCAGCATGGGCGGATAGGGTTTGTCTCTAGTCTGGTCATACGGCGACCAACTCTCGATGCTGTCATAGGCCGCTTCGTCCAGCAGCGGGTTGCCCCATTCCGGCCATTCCGGCGGCGTCAGCGGCAGCGTTTCATCCGACATGGTGTTCAGAGCGTCGACGAATGGCACCGCCGCGATCACGCCACCAAACAGTTCCGGGTCCAGATTCACCGCCGCGCCGACCAGAAGACCGCCCGCCGACCCGCCCATCGCCACGATCCGGCCTGCGCGTGTGTAGCCCAGTTCGACCAGCCGGCGTCCCGCCGCGACAAAGTCCGAGAAGGTGTTCGACTTCTTGCCGAGCTTGCCGTCGAGATACCATTGATACCCTTTGGCCATCGACCCGCGCACATCGGCCACTGCGTAGATGAACCCGCGATCCACCAGAGACAGCCGCGCCGTCCGGAAGTCTGCGGGCAGGGTGATGCCATAGGCGCCATAGCCGTACAGCAGCACCGGCGCCGCCCCATCAACCGGCGTGTCCCGGCGGCGCAGCAGAGTCACGGGAACCAGCGCGCCATCGGCCGCCGGCGCATCCAGCCGCTCCACCACATAGTCCGATGGATTATGGCCTGACGGCACTTCCTGCTGTTTGCGCAACACGCGCGAGCGGATGGCCATATCATAGTCGAAAACCTGCGCGGGCGTGGAAGGCGACGAATACGCGAACCGCAGCACCGGCCCGTTCCAGCCGTGCCCCTGCAGGATATCCAGTGAATAGGCGGCCTCGTCGAACGCGATCGCATGTTCCGCGCCGGAGGCCCGCTCGCGCACCACAATTCGCGGCAGGCCGTTCTCGCGCTCCAGCCGGGCGAAGTATTCGCTGAACGGCTCGACCTCCACGATCAGCACGCCGGGACGATAGGGAATCTCCACCCGCCAGTTCTCGCGCCCGGGCGCGTCGAAAGGCGCGGACATCACCGAATAATCCAATGCGCCGTTGGCGTTGGTGGTGATCCAGAACCGGCCGTCGAACTCCACCACGGAATACTCGACGCCCCGGTCGCGCGGCGCGATGACGACCGGCTGCGGCGTCTTTGTGTCCGCCGGAATGTATCGCCACTCGGTTGTCGTATGATCGTTACAGGTGATGAAGATGAACCGGCCCGACTGGCTCTTCTGCACGCCGACGAAAAAGCCGGGATCGGTTTCGGCATAGACCAGTTCATCCTGACCCGTGCCCAACCTGCGCAGATGAACGGCGGCCGGCCGCGCATTCTCGTCGCGCGAGACCCAGTAGATTGATGCGGAGTCCGCGCCCCAGACGAACTCGCCATAGGTATCGGGAATGCTTTCCTGCATATCCTCGCCCGTAACCGCATCCCGGATACGCAACGTGTAGAACTCGGATCCCTTGTCATCCACCGCATAGGCGATCAGCCGGTGGTCAGGCGAATGCTTCACGCGTCGCAGGTCGAAATAGCTCAACCCGCGCCCCATGGCGTCGCCGTCGATCAGCAAATGGTCCGCCGACAGGTCGCCATCGAACGCGCGCGCCGCCGGGCGGCGGGAGAACAGGGGATACTCGCCCCCCTCGCGGAAGCGCCGGTAATAGGCCCACGGTCCGTCGATTTCCGGGACGGTGCTGTCGTCTTCCTTCAGGCGGCCTTTCATCTCCTCGAACAGTTGGTCCTGAAGCTGCGCGGTCGGCGTCTCAAGTCGCTGGCGCGTCCAGTCATTCTCCGCTTCGAGATAGGCGCGGATGTCCGCGCGCAGGCGCGCCGGATCGCGCATCACCTCGCGCCAGTTCTCGTCTTTCAGCCAGGCATAGGGATCGACGCGCGTGCGGCCGAACCGGCTGATCGTTTCCGGACGGCGCGGCGCGGCGGGAGCGACAGAGGGGAAAAGAGGAGGCGAATCAGCCAAAATATCAACATCCATAAAGGCCTGACTCAACGCCGGACTAAACACCGGCGCGTCGCAAGGGTTCGGGCCTTACTCGTGCGAATCGCGACTTTTCCCAAGCGGCGCCCAAGAGAGATGTGTGGACCACACCTCTCCGAAAACCCTCGTGCACAGGATTTTGCGCGGGCTTGCCGTGCGCCCGGCGCTCAGGCTTGGGTGTCAGGTCAGCGAGCCTAACGCGGCTCGAACCGCAGCACCGCGCCATTGATGCAATAGCGCAGGCCGGTGGGCACGGGGCCGTCCTTGAACATATGCCCCATATGAGAGCCGCAGGACGCGCAATGCACTTCGGTTCGCGGCATCACCAGCTTGAAGTCCGCCTTGCTGCCCAGCGCCGTTTCGCGCACGGGTTGGTAGAAGGACGGCCAGCCTGAGCCGGAATCGTATTTGTGGTCCGACAGGAACAATTCCTCGTTGCACACAACGCAGGAATACGAGCCCCGGCGCTTTTCATCGGTCAGGTTGCCGGGCGTGAAGGCGCGTTCGGTGCCTTCCAGCCGGGCGATCCTGTATTGTTCCGGCGTCAGGCGGTTCCGCCACTCGTCTTCAGTGCGGGGAAGATCTCTGGTCATCTGATCGGCCATCGCATCACCTCCCGAGTCAGCTTGTATGTTGCGGCAATGCCACAGCATTGGCTGATCGATTCGCGATGGCAAGTGACTATTCGTGCTTAGGTGCGAAGCGTTGCTATGCGCCGTAGAGAATCCCAATGGATTCAGCCACGCATGCCGGGCGGTCTTTGCCCTCGATTTCGATGGTGGACTCCATCGTCACCTGTTTGCCCCCGGCGCGGGCTTCGACTTTCAGACATTTCTGGCGGAGGCGGACCCGGGAATCGACCGGCACCATGTTGGTGAAGCGCACCTTGTTGCAGCCGAAATTGATGCCGCGCGACACGCCCTCCACCTTCATCACCTGCGCCGCTAGCATCGGGAGCAGGGAGAGGGTCAGATACCCGTGAGCAATCGGCGCGCCGATTTCGCGCGTGGCGCGGGGAACGTCGACGTGGATCCACTGGTGATCGCCCGTCGCCTCGGCGAACTTGTTGATCTGGGTCTGGGTGATCTGGTGCCAGTTGGAAACGCCAACTTCCTCACCAACCAGCGATTCGAGGTTGGCGTAATTCATCTGGCGCATGGCGGATTCCCTCCCGGAACGGTTCGTTTTCATCTGGCCTCAGCCCGGCGGAGTTGTCGAGTCCAGCGAAAAGCGCGTGTCCGGACACGGTTTCGCTCGCGTCCGGACAGTCTGGGCGCGACGAATCCGGCGGGTCTGCCATGATCCCGCCGTGGCCGGGCGCGATGGATCAGGCGCCCCGGCGGGGTTTCGCTGGGCGGGCGCGGTGCGATGGCGCCTTCTGGCGATGACCGCCCGTGACGAGGAAGCGAAGCGATGACTGGCGATACGCGCAAGCCGAAGAAATCCGAAACTCTCGAAGTGCGTCTCCCGTGGGAGACGAAGCAGGCGTTCCTGGGCGCCTGCCGGGAAGACGGAACAACGGCGAGCGAAGTCGTCCGGGTGTCGATCGACGATTACCTCGAAAAGCGCGAGCGGCCGGTCAACGCCAACCCCGCAAGGACGCTCATCACTATGATCCCCAGACCTGTTCGCAAGAGACGTTATCTCGCCGCCGCAGGCGGCCTCGCCGGCCTTGCCGTGTTCGCCGCCCTGCCCAGCGCTGCCGGTCCCGATCTCATGGCGACGTTCAGAACCCTGGATGCGAACGGCGATGGCGTCATCACCGCCGAGGAGTTTGTCGCTGACAAACCTCCCTACGGGGGCAAGTTGCTTAGCGCCATCATCACGGTCGTGCGTACAGGCCCGGACAGGCAGGTCAGCCCGCACGGCTACACATTCTGGTTCCCATCCGTCGAAAGCACCGGAGAGATCAGACAGATGCGCATTGTGCATGTGATGAAGCCTGATGGTCCCGGATCCGGCGCCGGCAAAAAGATTGACGTTCGCAGCCACGAGTTCACGGAGTTTGACGCGAATGGCGATGGTGTTGTGAGTCTTGCCGAATTCGAGGCGCAACAGGCGGTCTTGCTGAGCCGAGGATTTGAGGCTCTGGACACGGACGGCGACGGGTTTTTGTCTGAACTGGAGTATCTGGGAGTCGTCGCCCCGTGGGCGGTAAGCTACAATAGCAGCTTGCCGAAGACCGATGACCTGACGGCGCAAATGATCGATATGTCTGAGGCTGTGGAAGCCGGTTTCAAATCGAATTCTTCTCCCTCCCGAGACGACCTTGCGTCCGCCTTCACGCGGCTGGACCGCAATGGCGACGGGCTGCTGACCTTGCAGGAATATCTGCCGTCGCTTTAGCCCCGGCTTGATCGGGGATGTCGTTACACGATTGGCCGCTGTCGTTACGGTTGATCGCTGGAAGTCCGATGCGGCTGGGCTCACCTGAACCCGGCCGCCGCCCCAAGGGGGAAGCATGACCGACAAGCCGCCTAACACATCGCAACGCCCGCCCAAGAAGTCCGAAATGCTGGAAGTGCGTCTCGACTACGAGACGAAGCGCAATTTCCTCAACGCCTGCCGCAGAGCGGGCCGGACGGCGAGCGATGTGGTTCGGGAGTCGGTTCTCGCCTTCATCGCCCGGGAGTCAGCGCGGCCGGATGTTCAACCTGAACCCGGAAAGCTGATCGCCATGATACCCAGACCTATCCGCCGCAAACGCTATCTTGTTGCTGGCGCGAGCGCCGCCGCCGTCGCCGGGGTTACGATGCTGGCGGCCCTGCCCAGCGCGGCCGACCCTGACGCCATGACCGTGTTCCACAAGTTCGACCTCAATGGAGATGGTGTGCTCACACCGGATGAATTCTTTGGCGGCGAACTCAAGCCTGAGGCCATTGCCGAAACGCGGCAGTCGCTGCGCGCCGGCAGACCGGCGCCCGATCCCAACGCGATGCGAATTTTCAACGAAGCTTATGTGACCCTGTACCCGCGCGCGGACGGCGATCCGAAAGGACAATGGAGATATATCATACATCTTTCAGGAAGCTGGGAAAACGCTCCGGACGACTTTGATCCCGCGAGTATCGATTTTCTTCGCATGGCGGAGGTGAATCCCTTCGCAGCTGAATTCATCGACATTGACGTGGATGGGGACGACAAGGTCAGCTCCGCCGAGTTCGAGACCTGGTTCAACCGCCTCCTCGCGAAAAGCTTTGACCGCATGGACCGCGATCGCGACGGCTATCTTGTCGAGGCTGAGTTCCTGAGATCGACCGGCTGGCTCTCCGAGACCGCCGAGGACGGGAGCGAGATATCTTTTCCTCGCGAGCGCATGCAGGCCGCATTCGGCAAGCTGGACAAGGACGCGGACGGCAGGCTGAGCCTGGCGGAGTACATGCTGAAATAGCGCTGGCGCCTGCGTGAAACTACCGCCCCCTGATCCGCCAGATCGGCGAGAAGAAGGCCATGCCGAGGACCATGACGATCATGCCGATGGATGGGACCAGCACCACCATCTGCGGACCGGCCTGATCCGATATGATCCCCAGCATAGCCGCGCCGATTGGGGCGCCGCCCATGAAGCCGAGTTGGTAGATCGACAGAACCCGCGCCAGCAATTGCTGCGGCGCGGCTTCCTGCACGATCAGGCGGCTCATCATGATCGAGACGCCCGCCGCCAGCCCCCAGATGAAGACCAGCACGAGAAAGCCCCAGTAAGGCGTATCCCGCGCCAGCAACAGAATACCTGCTGACCCGATCAGCTGCGCGAACAGCAATAACCGCCCCGGCCGCTTCACGCCCTTGAACTGCGACAGCGCGACGGAAGAACAGAACGCCCCGGCCCAGAAGGTGACGAAGATGTTCCGCAGGCCGCTGGAGTTCTGCTGGTACACATCAGCATTGATGATCGGCAGCACGACGAGGAAGGCGCCGATCACGAACACGCCCACCCCGAACATCGAGATGACCATCCACAACAGCACCGGCCTCTGCTTCACGCACCGCATGCCGTCCGCGATGTCGCTGAACACCGCCCCGGCGCCTTTGCGGCCTGTCTGGACGATTTTCGCACGGCTGAGAAACAGCGCCGCAATCGCGCCCGTCGCGACCACCGCTCCCTGAACGCCAAGCAGCGGCCATGCGCCCACTGACGTCGCCATTCCGCCGGCCCACAGCCCTGCAATCTGCGCCGCAAACTGCGCCAGCGTCGCCACGGCCACGCCCTGAGGCAGGGTGATGGCCGAGCCCATGCTTCGCCTGCGGTCGATCACGCCGTTCAGGATCGCATCGCGCGCGGGCATCATGAAGGCGCCGATTGTGCCCATCGCGACCGCGTAGGACAACATCATCCAGTATTCGAGGCCCTCGATCCGCATCGACAGGGCCAGAGCTATGGCGGGCAGGGCGGCCAGCACGTGGAAGATCATCAGCAGCGTGCGCCCGTCCGCCCGTTCCGCAACCACCCCGCCCAGCAGGATGAAAACGACGGAGGGGGCCGCGAGCGCCATCTGCGCCATCCCCAGCATGGTTCCGGATACGCCAAGGATGTTTTTCAGAATGTAGGGAAAGAGCACGGTTTGCAGGCCGAACGCCGTGAACCATGATGTCTGGACGGCCAGATAGGCCGGAAGTTCAAGGAAAGTCCGGCGCTTGCCCAGCGTCCTGACAGCCACAAGCGACTCTCCGGCGCCGATGGCCGACCCGACCCCTGAAACGGGCGAGGCGGCCCCCTCGATGATCTCCTCGTCGAGCTTGTCGAGCGGGTTATCCACGCGCGGGGCCTCCGGCCGGCCACATTAACCGGAACGCACGAGCGGGGAAGCAGGCGTCTCTGATCAGTTGACCCGCTGGTTGATTGGCCGGTTGACTGCTATCAATTCCGTCTGAATTGGTCCGGCAGGGCCAGACGAAGGGCCCGAAGAGGGGGAGAACCATCATGCGGCCGGCAAGACTGGTGGCGAGCTGGATACTCGCCCTTTTCCTCGCGATCATGTTCCTCTGGATCGCGGATCTCACGCTCTTCCCGCCTTCGCCGGAAAAGAATGTCGTGTTTCCCGCGCTGGTCGAATATTCCGGCATCGCCTGGTGGGAGCCTACTGGCCGGTTCGCGGTCGGCGTGCTCGACGTGCTCGCGGCTATTCTGCTCCTGTTGCCGTTGACGCGCAGGCTCGGCGCGATCCTCGCCTTCCTCGTCGCAATGGGCGGGGTGGCGGTCCATGTCCTTTGGCTGGGCGTTGAACTGCCGGTGGAGATCGGATCAACGGTCACGGACGGCGGTCAGCTTTTCTATCTTGCTGTGGGGCTGGCGGCGGCTTCGGCTATTCTCGCTGCTGTGCATCCGGGCAGGGAGAAGGCTTCCGAAGCCCGGCAAGGCGGTTCCTACTACCACGCCTGACCTCCCCAATCGCCGGCCCAATCGCCGGTCGCCCGGCTTCCCTCAAGGTTGTCGGGGAATACTGCCGGGTACTGGGCGCATTTGTGGTTGAGACTTGCTTAACCGCCACATGGGCAGTCTGCCTCTGCAGGACGGTGGGAAAGGCAAGGCTATGGCGGAAACCCCGCAGCTTGCCGGCGATTCTCTGGAATCGCTGGTGCACGCCGCGCCCGCGCGGAGCGATGGGTTCGCGCGCCGGGCCCTGCTGCGCCGCCTGATGGACGTGGTCGCCCTGCCGGCGTCGCGCGGCAATCTCCAGGACCGCGCCATTGCGGGCGATCTTCTGCTCGAAATCCTGATCGAATGCGATGTCGCCGCGCGCGAACTGTGCGCCCGCCGTCTGCGTGACATGTCCCAGGCGCCCAAGCGGCTGCTTCGCTATCTCGCGCTCGACGCGCCGCATGTCGCGCAGATCATCCTGTCCGACAACAAGGCGTTCGACGACGCGGACCTTATTCACGTCGTCCAGCATGGCGGCTCGCCGCATCGCATCGCCGTGGCCGTGCGCCGCGATCTTGGCCCCGCCGTCGCGACCGCCATTGCCGAGTCCGGCGACACCGCAGCCATGAAGCTGCTCGTCGAGAACACCCAGGCCCGCCTGTCCGAGCGCGCCGTCGACCTGATTGTCACCGCTTCGCGCAAGACGCCGGAACTGACTGGCCTGATGATTCAGCGCGAGGAGCTTCGTCCCGCACACGCCCTTGCCATGTTCTGGTGGTGCGGAGCGGAGGAGCGCCGCCATATCCTCCTGCGTTGCTCAGCCGAACGTATGCTGCTGATCGAGGGGTGCGCCGACATCTTTGCTTATGCCGCAAACGAAGAATGGTCCGATCCTGTCGTCCGCAAGGCGTTGCAGATCATCGAACGCCGCCAGCGCAACCGCACGGCGCTCGCCAAATCCGCCCACGAAAGCCTCGAAGCCGCAGTCGCCTCCGCCGAAGTCACAGGCATGAGCCGCGCCATCGCCGACGAGATATCGACCATGTCCGGCGTGAAGCCTTCCACCGGACACCGTATTTTCCTCGACCGGGGGGGCGAGGGCGTCGCCATTTTGTGCAAGGCGACGGGGCTGAAGCGCGAATACCTCGCAGCCCTCTGGCGCTCGATGCGCCGCACGGGGCCGGAGGCGGACGCCACATTCCGGCGTGTTGCAGACATCTATGAGTCCATCGCCGTCGCCAAGGCGCAGACCGTGTTGCGTTACTGGAACTGGGCGCTGAGTTCGGCTTACACGCCTGAAGCGGGCGAGAGCGACCCGGAGCAGGACGCCACCGGCAGCGTCGCCGCCATGTCGCTCGATGCGCCCGGCGCCTGATCGCGCTGTTGCGTATGCGGCCAGTTCTCACGTCGCTGGTTTTCCGGTTTTGCTGGAAATTCCGCGCCGATTGGTTCAAGTCTGTTCCGCCTGCAACGGAGGCTGACTGCGAAAGGCGCCGCTGAACAACAATGATCTACGTCCCCGGCCTGATCCTCGCGCTTGCTGCGTTCTGGTTCGCGATGTCGGGCCAGACGACGCTGTTGTTCGGGCTGCTCGGCTTGATCTCGGTCCTGCTCGTGCTGTGGCTTTGCGCACGGCTCGGCATCATTGACCGTAACGCGTCGCCCTATCACCGCGCGCCGCAACTGCTCCTGTGGCTGATCTGGCTGTTGGGCGAGATCGTGAAATCCAACGTCTTCGTCATCCGCCGCATCTTTGGCCCCGCGCGCGCGATTGATCCTGCCGTCGTGAAGGTGAACGGCGAGGGAAATTCCGATCTCGCGAAGACATTGTTCGCCAATTCCATCACGCTGACCCCCGGCACCGTCACCGTGGAGGTGGAGGAGGGGCAGTTCATGATCCACGCGCTCGACGGCCCCGGCGCCACGCCATCCAGCTTCAGCGCCATGGCGCGCAACGCGGCGCGCGCCGCAGGCGACAAGAGCTAGGCCATGCTTGAAGCCGCCGCCGCAGCCCTGCTTGTCTCGATGGTCCTCATGCTGGTTCGCGCCTTTATGGGGCCGACAGCGTATGACCGGCTGCTCGCCGGCAATTCCTTTGGCACGAAGATTGTTCTGTTCGTTGCTTTGATTGGTTTCCTGTTCGGCCGGCCGGAATTTCTCGATATCGCCATCGTCTATGCTTTGATCAATTTCATCGCGACCATCGCGATGATGAAGTTCTTCCGGTACCGCTCCCTTCAAGCTTCGCTCTCTCATCACCGTCGCGAGGAGGACGCCGATGGCTGATGCGCTGTACTGGGCCGGCGCGGCGTTGGCTGTCGCCGGCGCGCTGCTGACTGTTGCCGGCTCGGTGGGCGTGCTGCGTTTCCCGGACGCCTACGCCCGCCTGCACGCCGCCAGCATCACCGACACGGGCGGCGCGACGCTCATACTGCTCGGCCTCGGCCTGCTCGCCGGGCTCACGTCTGCCGGGTTGAAGCTTCTGGTGGTCTGGTCGCTCATCATGATCACCAGCCCCACCGCCGCGCACGCCCTGACCAATGCCGCGTTCAGCGGAGGATTGCGGCCGTGGATCGGCCAGTTCCGTATCCGCAAGAGCGAGGACGGCCCCGGAGATCCGGCGCCATGACGGGGCCGCTCGCTCTCATCACAGCGAACACGCTGATCGACGTTGCGTTGATGCTTATGCTCATCGCGCTGATGGTGGGCGTGGCGGCGACACGTAATATGCTGACGTCCATCCTTCTGATGGTGTTCTTCTCGCTGGTCATGGCGACATGGTTCGTTGTGATGGACGCGGCCGACGTCGCTTTCACCGAAGCTGTGGTCGGCGCGGGGATTTCCACCGTCGTTCTGCTCGGCGCGATCCTGCTGACGCGCAGTCAGGCGAAGGAGATCCACTGGCGGCGTATCATCCTGCCCGCCATCCTCTGCGCGATTGCCGGCGGTGTCTTCGTTTACGCGGGCATGGATTTGCCGGCGCTGGGCGACGCCGCATCGCCCGCCAATACGCATGTCGGCCGATATTATATCGAGAACACCTATCGCGAGATCGGCGTGCCCAACATGGTCACCGCCGTCCTGTCCAGCTATCGCGGTTTCGACACGCTGGGCGAGACAACAGTGATCTTCGCCGCCAGCCTCGGCGTCGCCATCATGCTTGGTTTTGGCGAGCGGGCGATGTCGCCGCTGGAACGCAACCAGCCCGCGATGAAAGCGATGGCGGAGAGCGACTATCACGTCGTGCTGCGCGTCGCGGCCAAGCTGCTCATTCCGCTGATTGCGCTGTTCGCGTTCTACGTTCAGTTCCACGGCGACCTTGGCCCCGGCGGCGGATTTCAGGCGGGCGTGATCCTTGCGGCCGCCATCATCCTGCACGCGCTGGTCTTCGGTTTGCGCGAAACGATGCGGGCCATCCGGCCTGGTTTTGCGCGCGGCGTCGCGGCGCTGGGCGTGCTGGTCTATTCCGGCGTCGGCGTTGCCAGCATGATCAATGGCGGGGCTTTTCTCGACTATGACCACCTCTTCACCCCCGAAGGCGCGGCGCTGGCCGAGCGTCTGTTCGGTGGAGACGGTCATCACAATTGGGGCCAGCATTTCGGCATTCTCGGCATCGAGCTTGGCGTGCTGCTGACGGTCGCCGCCACCATGGTCACTGTCTTCTACGGCTTCGCCGGGCGCGCGCCGGATGCGCCTGCCAGCCGGAAAGCACCAGAAGCAGGACTTGAAGCAGGAGAAGGCGCATGACCTTCCTGCTCACGCACTTCAACTACATCGCTTTCGTCATCCTGATGATGGGCGGACTGTTCATCATCCTCACCACCGGCAATCTGGTCCGGAAGATGATCGGCCTCGCCATCTTCCAGGCGGCTATCGGCGTTCTCTACATCACGCTGGGCAAGGTCGCTGGCGGCACGGCGGCGATCCGTATGGAAGCAGACAGCGAATACGGCCGCTCCCTCTCGGGCCAACTCGATCCCGCCTATGTCGCGCAGTTTGGCGCCGACGGAGTCATCTACTCCAACCCGCTCCCTCATGTGCTGATCCTTACCGCTATCGTGGTGGGCGTCGCGACGTTGTCTGTCGGCCTCGCCATCGCGGTTCGTGTACGCGAGGCGTATGGAACGGTCGAAGCCGATGACATCGCGGCCGCCGATCTCGAAGCGCCAGTCCACGAACCCGAACACAACAGCGGAGCCGCCGCCTGATGCCGTTCGAAGGTTTTTATGGCGCGCCACCCTGGTTGCTGGCTCATGCCCCGGTGCTGATGGTCATGTCGCCGTTGATCGCGGCGTGCGTCGCCGCGCTGGCGCCCGGCGCGCGGTGGGCCTGGCCGGTCTCGGTCGCCGGCTCGATCTTCGCTTTCTGGATGGCGCTCGGCTGTGCAGGCATGGTCGCGCGCGAGGGCATTGTTGAATACGCGCTTGGCGGGTTCCCCGCGCCGGTGGGCATTGTCTTCCGGATCGATGCGCTGGGTGTTCTGTTCGCGCTGCTGATCTCGGGCGTCGCCTCGCTCGCGGCGCTGTTCTCCGGTCACGGCCTGATCGCGGAAGTGCGTTCGGTGAAACACGGCCTGTTCCAGGCCGGCTTCCTGCTCGCCGTAGCAGGCCTGCTCGGCATGGTGGTCACGGGCGATGCGTTCAACGCATTCGTTTTCCTCGAAGTCTCCTCCATCGGCACATACGCGCTGATCGCCTCGGGCGAACGCCGCGACCGTCGCGCGCTGCCGGCCGCCTTCAACTATCTGGTCATGGGCACGGTGGGGGGCAGCCTGTTTGTCATCGGCGTGGGGTTCCTCTACGCCGCCACGGGAACGCTCAATCTTGCCGATATGGCTCTGCGCCTCACGGATCAGCAGGACAGCCGCGTGGTGCAGGCTGGCTTCGCGCTGATCGTTGCGGGGCTCGCGATCAAGGCGGCAATCTTCCCGCTGCATGGCTGGTTGCCGAACGCTTATGCCTATGCGCCGTCGCTGATGGCCGCCTTTCTCGCGGCGACCGCCACAAAGGCCGCGATCTATCTCATCGTCCGCTTCGCCTTCACGGTCTTCGGTCACGAAGGCGCGCTGGCCGGTCACGTCCTCGGCTGGGTAATCATGCCGCTGGCTATGGCCGCGATCCTCATCTGTTCGGTGCAGGCAATCTATCAGGGCGAGGTGCGGCGCATCCTCGCGTTCTCGTCCGTGGCGCAGGCGGGGTATATCATGGCCGGCGCCGCGCTCGGCACGGCGGCGGGGCTGTCGGCCGGGTTGTTGCATCTGGTCAATCATTCGCTGATGAAGGCCGCGCTGTTCATGGCGCTGGGCGCAGCCGCGATCAGCATTCGCGGCCGCCAGCTTTCCGACTTTGCAGGCGCCGGGCGCAGCGCGCCTTTCACCATGACCGCCTTCGCTATCGGCGCGCTGAGCCTGATGGGCGTCCCGCTGACGGGCGGCTTCCTGTCGAAATGGCGGTTGGTCGAGGCGGCGCTGGCCGCGCAGGACGTCCTGCTCGTCGCCGTCATCGCCGCCGCGTCCATTCTCGCGCTGATATACTGCGGCCGTATGCTGGAGGCGTTGTTCTTTCGCGCGCCGGCCGTGGACGCGCCGGTCGTGAAGGAAGCCCCGCCCGGCGTTCTTGTGCCTCTCTGGATTCTCGCCCTCGCCAATATCTGGTTCGGTATCGACGCCTCGATCCCCGAGGGCCTCGCCCTTGAAGCGGCCCGCATCCTCACTGGAGGAGCGCGATGAACGGCGGCGAAATCCTCATCGTTCTTGCGCTGCTGATCCCGCTTTTCGGCGCCGCCGCGACCTATGCCGTTGGCCGCTTTCCCGACATCCGCGAAACGCTGACCTTCGTGACCACGCTCGCGCTTGCAACAGTCGCGATCGCCATGGCGATGCGCACCGGGCAGGGCGCAGCGCCGGAGCTTGTCCTCGTCCGCCCGCTGCACGGAATGGAGATCGCCTTCCGGCTGGAGCCCATGGGCGCGATGTTCGCGGTGATGGCGTCTGTCCTGTGGTCGATCAATTCGCTCTTTTCGTTCGCCTACATGCGCGCACGGAAAGAGGCGAACCAGACACGCTTCTACATCTGCTTCGCCATCGCCATGTTCGGCGCGATGGGCATTGCGATGGCGGAGAACCTGTTCACGCTGTTTGTCTTCTATGAAGTGCTGACCCTCTCCACCTATCCGCTGGTCGCGCATAAAGGAGACGAGAAGGCGAAGAGAGCCGGACGTTTCTATCTTCTGACGCTTGTTGGCGCCTCCATGGTCCTCCTTCTGCCGGGCGTGATCGGCGTGCAGGTGCTGGCCGGCTCGACCAGTTTTGTCGAAGGCGGCGTGCTCGCGGGACGCGCGGAGCCATGGACCGCCGGCCTGCTGCTCGCGCTGATCGTGTTCGGCTCCGCCAAGGCGGCGTTGATGCCGCTGCACGCATGGCTGCCCGTCGCGATGGTCGCGCCGACGCCTGTGTCGGCGCTGCTGCATGCCGTCGCCGTGGTGAAGGCGGGCGTGTTCCTGCTGCTCAAGGCGTCGGTCTATACATTCGGACAGGCGGCGCTCGACTCGACGCCGGTTACGCAATGGCTCCTCTGGATCGCCGCCGGCGCCATCGTCATCGCTTCGCTTGTCGCGCTGACGAAGGACGATCTGAAAGCGCGGCTGGCATGGTCGACGATCAGCCAGCTTGCCTACATCACTTCCGGCGCGCTGCTCGCGCTCGCGGCGGGCGCGATGGGCGGCGGCCTTCACATGCTCGCCCACGCCTTCGGCAAGATCACCCTCTTCATGTGCGCGGGAGCCATTTTCGTGGGAACAGGACTCACGCGCGTCAGCGAGTTGCGCGGCGTGGGATGGCGGATGCCGCTCGTCTTTGCTGCCTTCCTCATCTGCGCGGCGTCCGTGATTGGTTTGCCGCCGACCGGAGGCATGTGGTCGAAATTCCTGCTGGTTACGTCCGCCTTCAGCGCGGGCCAGCCATGGACCGCATGGGCGATGATCCTGTCGTCCATTCTCAGCGCCGCCTATTTCCTTCCCGTCGCTTTCATTGCTTTTGCGGGCGCGCCGCCGCAGCAGGGGCAGGCGGGCCCCGGCGCGCCCCGTCTCGCTGTGTTCGCCCTCATGCTCACCGCGGCCGCCACGCTGGCCTTGTTCTTCGTTTCTGACGCCGTGATCGCCTTCCTCCAGCCGGCCGCGGGAGGCACGCCATGAGCGATCCCGCCAGCACGCCGCCGCAGGTTCCGCCGGCGCCGTCATCCGAACCCGCCGAGCACCCGCTGTCACTTCTGCTGTTCTCGTGGACGCGCGCGCCAATGATCGGCCAGACGCTGCTGGCCATGCTCGGCATTGTCTGCGCCGTTTTCGTGGCGCTGGATTTTGTGTTCCATCGGCCCGCCAAGAACCCGGTCGAAGGCTTCCCGGGATTCTTTGGCGTCTATGGTTTTCTCGCGTTTGGACTCGCGGCGCTGGGCGCGTGGGCGGTGGCCCGCCTGTTGCGCCGCCCCGGTGATTTCTACACCCGCAACGAGAAGGAGCCCGGCGATGACCGTTGACGCGCTGCTCCGCCTCGCCGCCGTTACCAATCCCGGCTTCCTCATGATCGCCGCGGGCGTACTGGTCTTCTTTGCGCGCGGTACGCCGTCGCGCGCGTTGTTCCTTGTGGGCGGTCCCATCGCGGCCCTGTTTGCGTTGATCTACAGCGCTGGTTCCGGCGCGCCTTTGTCCACCATGTCGTTCGGTCCGTTGCTGCTGGTTCTGTATCAACCTGACAGCCTCTCGATGATCTTCGGTTTCGCTTTCATCCTCGCTTCGGCCATCGCGGGCATCTATTCCCTTCACCGCGAAGCTCCGGTTCTGGACTCCACCGCCCTGATCTATGCAGGCGCAGCCGTCGGCGCCGTGTTCGCAGGCGACCTGCTGACCCTTTTCATCTTCTGGGAGCTGACGGCCGTGGCCTCCGTCTTCCAGGTCCTCGCGCGCAACACCGCCGAGGGCAGGGCGAGCGCGCTGCGCTACCTCCTGTTCCAGTTCGCATCGGGGTTGTTGCTGCTCGCCGGCGTCGCCATGCACCTTGCCGGAACCGGAGAGATTGCATTCGCCCAGATGGCGGATCGCGGGGCTGTTCCTCCTGTTGGCGTTCTCGATATCCGGTCCGATGGCGCGTGGCTGATCCTCATCGCGTTCGGTATCAAGGCGGGGTTCCCGCTGGTTCATACCTGGATGACGGATTTTTATCCAAGGGCGGGAGAGACGGGCGCTGTTGTCCTGTCGGCCTTCACCACCAAGCTCGCCGTCTATGCGCTGGCCCGCTATTTCGCCGGGCTCGACATGCTGATCTGGATCGGCGCGGCGATGGCCGTGTTTGCGATTTTCTTCGCGCTGGTGCAGGACGATCTGCGTAAGTCGCTGGTCTATAGCCTCAACAGCCAGCTCGGTTTCATGGTCTGCGCTATCGGCATCGGGTCGTCGCTGACGCTCGACGCCGCCGCGGGGCTCGCTTTTGTGGGCGTGTTCTACAATCTCCTCCTGTTCATGGGGTTTGGCGCCGTCTGGCTGCGCACCGGGACAGCGAAGGCGAGCGAGTTGGGCGGTCTCCACCGGTCCATGCCATATACCACGCTGTTCTGCCTCATCGGCGCCGCGTCGGTCGTGGCGGTTCCGTTCCTGTCCGGTTTCGCCGCGAAGTCGATGTTGATGTCGTACACGCACGGCGCGTCGCGGCTGTACTGGGTCTGGCTTGTCCTTCTGATCGCTTCGGCCGGGCTCGTTGCGCACACCGGCATCCGTGCGCCGTTGCTGGCTTTCTTCAATCGCGACAGCGGCAAGCGGCCGGAAGAGGCCTCGTTCAACATGCTGCTTGCGATGGGGCTGGCCGCCGCGCTTTGCATCGGGATCGGCATGTCGCCGCGCTGGTTGTACGAGTTGTTGCCGTTCCGCGACCGCGCGATCGAATATCTGGTGCAGGACCTGTTCACGCCGCCGCATGTGATCGAGCAGTTGCAGCTTCTCGGGTTCGCCGCGTTGGGTTGGGTCGTGCTCCAGCGATATGGTCTTCCGCCGCGAGAGGCGCCGGGCGAAATTCTTGACGCCGACTGGCTCTGGCGGCGGGGGGCTCCGATGGCGCTCCGGGCGGCGGGCGGACCGGCGGGCAGGGCGGCCGAGGCGGCCTCCGCCGCCTGGGCCCATATGATCGGCGCCGCCGGCGGACTGGGCCGCGAAGCCTTCGCGCCGGGCGGGTGGGCCGGCCGCAGGTTTTTGCTTACCGCCGGGGTGGCCTGGGCAGTCGCGATTCTTGGCGTTGCCGCCGTCGTCGCGCTTTTCACCTGACAGTTAACCTGGGCCGCGCTCTGCTTTCGTCCGGGAGACTATCGGCTTCAATACTTGTGTAGTATTAGGTCCGAGTACTGATTGATTCCGTGGATGTCGAAAGACGAAGACCAAATGGAAATGAGCACGCGGAACAACGATCACTTGATCGGCATGGTTTCTGACATTGTCTCCGCTTACGTGGCGCACAATCCGGTGCCGGTTGCAGAGCTTCCGAAGCTGATCGAGAAAGTCCACGGCGTACTTGTGGAAATCAGTTCTTCGACGGTTCAGGAAGAAAAGCAGGACCTGAAACCAGCCATCTCCGTGCGGAAGTCTGTGACGGACGATCACATTGTTTGTCTGGAAGACGGCAAGAAATTCAAGTCGCTGAAGCGCCACCTCCGTACGCGGTACAACATGTCTCCCGAGGAATACCGGGAGAAATGGGGGCTGCCGGCCGACTATCCGATGGTCGCCCCCAATTATGCGCGCCAGAGGTCCGACCTCGCTCGCAAGATGGGCCTGGGCCACGCCCGGGGTAAGTAGCGCGGGCGCCACGCGTTAGGACTTCGTTCAACAGCGTCAAGAATTCGTTGCCATGACTCTTGCCAGAGTCCGCGAAGCGAATCAGCCTGTCCACAGGTGATGCGAATCACCCGGATGCAGCATGTCCTCCTGGGGGTGGGCGGGCGGTCCTCGTAGAGTTCCACCGCCGGGTTAGCGCGCAGTCGGGCTGTCTGCGCCGGCGGATCAAAGACAGGGATTTCGACGTGCCGGCGCTCCCGTTTTCTGCGCGGGCGAGGACGGATTCGATGGGGCTGAGAATGTATTCCACCGTTAGCGGCGGGGCTGACCTCGCAGGGCAGTTGCTTGTGCTCGACGCATGGCGGCGCAGGCTGCACGGCCGGCGGTTCATCGCGCGTGAGGATCTCGATCTTGCGGGCATCATCTCCGAACTCGCGAACGTCAGCGTTGTTGCGATGACGGCGGACGGCTTCCGTTTCCGCCTCGCGGGAACAGCCGTGCGCGTGGCTTTCGGTTGCGAGTCACGCGGCCGCCCGGTGAGCGAAGTCGATGTCTGCACCGGCGAGGCCGCCTGGTGCGAAGGCGTGCGCGGCGCGCTTGAGACGCTGGAACCGGTGGCGGGCTGTTCGCGCCGGGCGGATGGCACGGTGCATTTCTGGCTGCGCCTGCCGATGTCGTCGGATGGCGTGAACGCCGATCTGGTTCTCTGCCATGACCGGTATCTGCCGCTTGAAGCCCTTGCCGATCCTGATCGCGCGGCGCGCGAAGCCGACGCCTCGCTGCGTCTTGATGCGGTGGAAGCCCGCGCGGCGTAGGGCGCACGGGCGCGATGGCGCTGCGGCGCGCATTGTTCT
>CAZJZQ010000009.1:0-45137 GCA_964550535.1 uncultured Rhizobium sp. | reverse complement strand
CGAACCCGTCGAGCGTGTAGGCGTCGGTGTGGCAGATGCCCGTCGCCTTGATTTCCACCAGCACCTCGCCCGCCTTGGGCCCTTCGAGATCGAGTTCGACGATCTCAAGCGGCTTTTTTGCTTCAAAGGCGACGGCGGCGCGGGTTTTCATGGGGGAGTCCTCTTGGCTTTCGCGGGAGAGGACAGGGTTTGGCGGGAGGGGTCAAGGTTTGGGATGAGCGCCGCAACGCCGGCTCACCCCGCCACCATCTCCACCACATCATGCAGCGAGGCCGCGACGTGGATCGCGCGGGCGCGGCAGAGGTCTGTGGGGTGCAGAAGGTCGGGGATCAGCACGGCCATCATCCCGGCGGCGTGGGCGGCTTCGAGGCCAGTGGCGGAATCTTCCAGGGCCAGTATCGCGGCGGGATCGTGGCCGAGATGGGCGGCGGCTTTGAGGTAGGGCTCGGGGTGCGGCTTGCCGTTGGTCACATCGGCGCGGGTGACGATGTGGCGGAAGCGGCCGCCGAGACTGTGGGCCAGGAAGTGACGGTTCACCCAGTTGATGTTCGATGAGGTGCACAGCGCAAAGGGCAGGCCGGCGCCGTCGAGGTGGGCCATCAGTTCGAGCGCTCCAGACTTGAGGGGCGCCGCGCGGTCGCCGATGGCGGCCGAAACCTGGAGCTGGAAAGCGTCGAGCGGGAAATCGGCGCCGAAATATGAGCGCAGCAGGGCGTTGGACGCTTCCTTGTGCTTGCCCACCATCGCGAGGAATTGATCGTCGCTGAGCGCCACGCGGAAATGTCTGGCCGCGGCCATGTAACCTTCGTGAACCAGCGCTTCCGAGTCGATCAGCGTGCCGTCGAGGTCGAAGACGACTGCGGACGGCTTGCGCGGGAGGCGGAAGCGGGTTGGCGCTGGGGAAGGTTGCATGGCCGGGAGGTGGAGGCTTTGACTGGCGAGGTCAAGGCGTCAGCGCTATCACAATCGCCTACAGGGAGTTACGCCATAATGAGACGCATCGAGGGCTTTGCCGGGGGACGGCGCGCCAAGGCTGGATCGGGCCGGGATGGCGATGTGTTCAACCCCAATACGGGCGAGGTGCAGGCGAAGGTCGGACTGGCGGCGCCGGCCGATGTGGATGCGGCGGTGCAGGCGGCGCTGAAGGCGCTTCCCGGTTGGGCGGGCGTGAACCCGCAGCGGCGCGCGCGCGTGATGTTCGAGTTCAAGCGGCTGGTCGAGGCGAACATGCAGCCGCTGGCCGAGTTGCTCTCGTCCGAGCATGGCAAGGTGATCGCCGACTCGAAGGGCGATATCCAGCGCGGGCTGGAAGTGATCGAGTTTGCGTGCGGCATCCCCCATGCGTTGAAAGGCGAATACACCGAGGGCGCGGGGCCGGGGATCGATGTCTATTCGATGCGCCAGCCGCTGGGCGTTGTCGCGGGCATCACGCCGTTCAACTTTCCGGCGATGATTCCGATGTGGATGTTCGGCGTGGCGATCGCCGTGGGCAACACGTTCGTGCTGAAGCCTTCGGAGCGCGATCCCAGCGTGCCGGTCCGGCTGGCCGAATTGTTCATCGAGGCGGGGCAGGCGGCGGGCATCGACGCGACCGGCGTTCTGAACGTGGTGCATGGCGACAAGGTTGCGGTGGATGCGATCCTCGATCATCCGGAGATCAAGGCGGTAAGCTTTGTCGGCTCGTCGGATATCGCGCACTATATCTATCAGCGCGGCGCGGCGGCGGGGAAGCGCGTGCAGGCGATGGGCGGGGCGAAGAACCACGGCGTCGTTCTGCCGGACGCCGACATGGATCAGGTGGTGAAGGATCTGGCGGGTGCGGCCTTTGGCTCCGCGGGCGAGCGGTGCATGGCGCTGCCGGTGGTTGTGCCGGTGGGCAAGCGCACGGCGGACGAGCTGCGCGAGCGGATGATCGCGGAGATCGGGGCGCTGAAGGTGGGCGTCTCCACCGATCCGGGCGCGCAGTATGGGCCGGTGGTGAACCAGGCGCATCGCGACAAGATCGCGGGCTATATCCAGACGGGCGTGGATGAAGGCGCGGAACTGGTGGTCGACGGGCGCGGTTTCAAATTACAGGGATATGAGAACGGGTTCTTTATCGGGCCCTCGCTGTTCGACAATGTGAAGCCGGGGATGAAGACGTATCACGAGGAGATATTCGGGCCCGTGTTGCAGATCGTGCGGGTGGAAACGTTCGAGGAGGCGGTCGCGCTGCCAAGCAAGCACCAGTATGGCAATGGCGTCGCGATCTTCACGCGCAACGGCCGCGCGGCGCGTGAGTTCGCGGCGAAGGTGAATGTGGGCATGGTGGGCATCAACGTGCCGATCCCGGTGCCGGTGGCGTATCACACCTTTGGCGGCTGGAAGCGTTCCGCCTTTGGCGACACCAACCAGCACGGCATGGAGGGCGTGAAATTCTGGACGAAGATCAAGACCGTCACCGCCCGCTGGCCGGAAGGCGATGTTGGGGATTCGAGCTTCGTCATTCCGACGATGCGGTGATCCCACCTCGTCGAGGTGCTGTCCGGCGGCCCGGCGGTAGCCGTTGCAATGGGAGTTTCAATCATGACCCGCATCGCATTCATTGGTCTTGGGAATATGGGCGGGGGGATGGCGGCGAGCCAGGCGAAGGCCGGGCGCGATGTTGTTGCGTTCGACCTGAACGCCGCTGCTGTTGCGAGGGCGGTGGCGGCGGGATGCAGCGCGGGGTCGAGCGTCGCGGACGTGGTGAAAGACGCGGACGCCGTCATCACCATGTTGCCCGCCGGTCCGCATGTGCGGAAAGTCTATGGCGAGGAGATCATTCCGAACGCGCCGAAGTCTGCGTTGCTGATCGACTGCTCGACCATTGATGTTGACAGCGCGCGCGCGGTGGCGGGGCAGGCGAAGGCGGCGGGCTTCCGGTTTGCGGATGCGCCTGTCTCCGGCGGCACGGCTGCGGCTGAGGCGGGGACGCTGGCTTTTATGACCGGGTGCGATGATGCGGACTTCGCGGCGGTGGAAGAAGCGCTGAAGCCGATGAGCCGCGTGACGATCCGTGCGGGCGATCATGGCGCGGGCCAGGCGGCGAAGATCTGCAACAACATGCTGCTGGGCATTTCGATGATCGGCACATGCGAGGCGTTTGCTCTGGCGGAGAAGCTGGGGCTGGCGCCGGATCACTTCTTCGAGATCGCGAGCAAGAGTTCCGGCAATTGCTGGTCGCTCTCCACCTATACGCCGTGGCCGGGCGTCGGGCCGCAGACGCCGGCGGACCGGGGGTATGAGGGCGGCTTCGCGAGCGCGATGATGCTGAAGGATTTGCGGCTGGCGCAGGAGGCGGCGTCGCGCGCCGGTGCATCCATTCCGCTGGGTTCGCAGGCCGAAGCGCTCTACGCCTTGTTCGAGCGTCTGGGATATGGCGGCAAGGACTTCTCGGCTATCCAGCAATTCCTGCGTGGTCAGGTGAATGGTCTTTGACTGCGACATTTTGCTGGCGCGCGAGCGCGGGTAATTAATCTTCCGACAATCCACGCACGTCAGCAATCAGAGCAGTAGTCCGCTATCGGCGGCTGGACATGTGCGGAGCCTTCATGAGCGTCAAAGTCGATATCGCAGAACGTCTGCGCTTTATCCAGCTGGATCATGATGCGCAGAAGGCCCTGCGGGAAGTTGCGCCGCTGGTCGAAAGTGCGCTGCCCGGCATCATGGAGCAGTTCTATCAGCACATCCGCCAGTGGCCGCAGGTGGCGAAGTTCTTCTCCACCGGCAGCGCGATGACGCACGCCAGCCAGAAGCAGATTGAGCACTGGTCGCTGATCCTGCGCGGGGATTTTTCCGAAACCTATGTTCACTCGGTCCGGCGCATCGGGCAGACGCATGCGCGCATCGGCCTGGAGCCGCGCTGGTATATCGGCGGGTACAATTTCATCATCACCCGCGTGATCGCGCAGATCAGCGCCGGATGTCAGAAAATCAGGGACGCCAAGGCGCGGGAGTCGCGCATGCAGCGGTTGACCACGGCCTTTCTCCGTGCGGCGATGCTGGATATGGACTTCGCGGTTTCGATCTAT
The DNA here is from genome assembly GCA_964550535.1 of uncultured Rhizobium sp. Lineage (GTDB taxonomy): Bacteria > Pseudomonadota > Alphaproteobacteria > Caulobacterales > Hyphomonadaceae > UBA7672. The sequence goes on along the minus strand of CAZJZQ010000009.1, from coordinate 41,085 downwards.
CTTGAGGAAAGCGAAGCAGCGAAACAGCGCGCGGTTCAGGACATCGCCCGGACGTTTGAGTCCACAGTCGGCGAGATCGTGACAGCGGTGGCCAGCTCGGCGACTCAACTGGAGCAAACCGCGCGCACCATGTCGTCGATTGCGGAATCGACCACGGGCAAGGCGATAGCGGTTTCGGCCGCAGCCGAGCAAGCGACCAGCAATGTTTGCCTCGTTGCGACTTCGGCTGAGGAGATGGGGCGTTCGGTCACCGAGATTTCGGGGCAGGCGGGCCATGCTTCACGCATCGCATCCAGCGCCGTCGTAAAGGCGAAATCGACCAACCAGACGATCTCGGAACTGTCCTGCGCCGCCGACAAGATCGGCGAAGTCGTCTCGATGATTTCGGACATCGCCGCGCAAACCAATTTGCTGGCTCTCAACGCCACTATCGAATCGGCGCGAGCGGGCGAAGCGGGACGCGGCTTCGCGGTCGTTGCTTCAGAAGTGAAATCGCTGGCCGGTCAGACCGCGCGGGCCACCGATGATATTGCCGCACAGATCGCTTCCATGCAGGCGATCACGCGCGCCTCCGTTGATGCAATCGGCGCGATCCAGGAAACGATCAACGAGATCGACAGCGTGTCAGCCGCAATCAACGCGGCGGTCGAGGAGCAGACGGCGACAACGCGCGAGATCGCGCGCAACACAAACGAAGCAGCGGCGGGGACGCAGGACGTCACCCGCAACATCACGCTGGTCCAGCGCGAAGCTTCGGAAACCGGGGATGCCGCCGCTCAAGTGGTGGACGCCTCGTCCGAACTGGGGCGGCAGGCCGGCCGGCTACGCGAACAGGTGGACGCTTTCCTGCGAACCATCCGGGCAGCCTGACCGGCGGGACTTTTTCTGCGCGTTTTCATCGGGCCAGGGCGCCGTCCGCGCGGCATAAGTTTGCTGATAGCAAAAATCATAAATGCTAACCTGTTGGCGCTTCACGTTAACCATCCCTTTACCTTGGTGTAGTCTATTAGCACATGAGCGACGGGCCTTCTGCTTCTCCTGCCGTCCCCGTGCTCTGAAAGGTTGGCGCCGCGAAGTCCCCCTCCTGCGCGCCGGCCGCATTGGCCGCGCCTGCTTCCCCCCGCAGGCGCGGCCGCTTACGTTCCGGGCGGCTGGGCCGCCGTTTCAGGCGGGGGCTGAACCGCAGGCGTCTTGGGCGCCGATGCTCAACTGATACTGTCGCCGGGCGGCCGCTGAGCATCGTCGTCGCCGTTCTTCTTCTCCTCGACCTCGCGCTCCTGTCGCACCTCGACGGCGTGCGTGGTTGAGGGATCAAAGATCGTGTTCAGCTGCATCAGGCCGGCGCCAAGCCCACTCGTCTTGCGTTTGGTTTTGCGCCAGTAAATCCAGCCCCGCGTCTCGGTCCACAGCAACAGCCTGTCCACCGCAAACAGCGCGAGCGCAACGCTGCCAATCCACAATACCGGTGTCGCCCAAGTCATGCCTGCGCCACCACATTCCATGCGAGCCAGAGCAGGGCGGCGTAAGTCGGATACGCTGTCAGTCCCATGCCGAGGAGCCGCGCCGGGGGCGTCCACAGATAACCCCAGAAGAAGAGCACGCGTCCGACGCCGAACAGCACCGCTGCACGCGGAATCAGATCGAGCTGATCGGGCGGCAAGGTGAGCGCAAGACCGGTCCACGCAGCCAGCGCGAGCAGGAATTGTTCGACGGTGTTTATGTTGTAGCGCAGTACGATCTCAAGAAAATGTCCGGCGCCTGCGCGTTCTCCACTGGTTGCGCGCGGATTGAGCGCGCGCTGCGAATGCGCGGCGCCCAGCCCCATCATCAAGGTGAGCGCCGGAACAAGCATCCACCGCATCGCGAACGCCAGCCGGTCCGCCGTGCTTTCAGGGGCAGGATCAGGTACGCCGAATGAGGGCCAATCCCCGAGCATCACAACTGCCGCGAGCGTCACTGCCGCAGCGATTCCAGCGATGCTGACCCAGCCCAATATCGACCGCATGCGCCCCCCCTTTACGTGCTATCGCTTTGAATTGGAAATCCGGAAGGGCAGAATCCAGAGGGCCGGGAAAAATTTGTTCCAGGCGCGGTCAAACATTGCGGAAAGCTTCAGCGCATCCCCCATGCGCACCTATTGCCGTTGTCTAGATGTTGGCCTTGTTACGGGCTCTGAGCCGCAGGCGCCTTGAGCGCGCGTAGGTATTGCGCGCCGGTCCAGGCGGAGAGCAGGGCGGCGAGGATGAGCGCGCCGATCCACGTTGCAAACATCAGCGGCGACGGCGTGAAGCGATCTCCGGCGCCGAGCAATTTGCTGAGCGGAGCGGCGGCCGCCGCCAGCACTGCGCTGCCGACGACGAGCAGTTCCAACGTCGTTTTCCATTTTGCCAGAGTAGAGACACGCGCGCCTTCGCCGTCAGGTGCGGCGAGCCGGATTACCGTCATTGCGGTGTCGCGCAAAACGATAACCGCAACGGGAATAGCGATAAGCAGGTCGCCGGTGTCCCATCCAGTGCGCACAAAGCAGCCAGCAATGACGATGAGCGGCAGGCCGACGAGCAGCTTGTCGGCGATGGGGTCGATGATGCGGCCGAACTTCGACTCGCCGTTGAAAGCGCGCGCCGCCATGCCGTCGAACAGGTCGGTGAGGGCGGCGAGGATGAACAGGCCGGCGGCGGCGAGCGCCCAGGCGTCGCTGTCCGCCTGTGCGCCGTCGCCGTTCAGCACAAGCGCCTGCCACAGCGCCCAGGCCACGACGGGGGCGAGGACCAGACGCAACAGGGTGAGCGCGTTGGCGAGGTGCTTCAGCATTCGGGATGATCTCCGTTAGGCGGAGAGCCTAAAGGCAAAGCACTGCGGCGCGAAGTGAGGGGGGGCGCTTTACGGCGGGGTTGCGCAAACGGAATGTTATATAGTATCGATATATTATAACATCGCGTGGAGGCGGAAGATGCGGGTCGCGGCTTTGCTGGCTTTGGGCGCAGTGGCGGGCGGGGGCGCAGCGTACGGGCAGGAGGCGCCGGGCGGCCCGCAGGAGGCCGCCCGGGACGTCATCGTCGTGACCGGCATCGGTCCGGCGCGGAGCAGCGACGAGTTGATCGCCAGCACCACGGTTCTGGACAAGGACACGGTGATCGAGCGGTTGGGCGGCGGGCTGGGCGATACGCTGGAGGGGCTGCCGGGCGTTTCGAGCACGGCGTTTGGACCGGGCGCGAGCCGGCCGGTGATCCGCGGGCTTGGCGCCGAGCGGGTGCAGGTTCTCACCAACGGGATCGGGGTGATCGATGCGTCGGCGGCGAGCCCGGACCATGCGGTGACCGGCGATCCTCTCGGCGCTGAGCGGATCGAAGTGCTGCGCGGACCTGCGACGCTGGCCTATGGCGGTGGGGCGAGCGGGGGCGTGGTCAATGTGATCGACGGGCTGATCGCGGAGACGAAGCCGTCGCGTGCATTCAGCGCCAACGCCTATGCCGGCTACACCGGTGCGGATGAGGGCGAGACGGGCGCGGCGCGGTTCGAGGGGGCGGTGGGGCCGCTGGCCGGCGTGTTGTCGGGGGCGTGGCGCACGGCAGGCAATCTGAGCATTCCCGGTTTTGCGGAGTCCTCCGCGCTGCATGAGGAGGAGCTGGAGGAGGAAGGCGAGGGGCATGAGGAGCATGAGCACGCGGAAGGCGTGCTGCCCAACTCGTTCGCGATCTCCAGCTCGATCAGCGGCGGCCTGTCGCTGCTGGGCGAGGACGGGTTTATCGGGTTCGCGGTGCGCGACATGGATTCCAAATACGGGATTCCCGGCGCGCATCACCACCATGAAGAGGGCGAGGAAGGCGATCACGGCCACGATCACGAAGAGGGCTCGCCCTTCATCCGCATGAAGCAGACGCGGTATGATTTGCGCGCAGGTCTGGATATTCGCGACAGCACTCTGAAGCGGGTGAACGGGTCAGTCTCGGCGGTGGATTACGAGCATGTCGAGGTCGAGGGATCGGGCGAGCCCGCGACGGTGTTCACCAATCAAGGCTTCGAGGGGCGCGTCGAGTTCGTGCACGGGATCGGCGATCTTGATGGCAGCGCGGGGTTGCAGCTTTCGCGGCGCGACTTCCGGGCCGTGGGCGAAGAGGCGTTCGTTTCTCCCACGGTGACGACGCATCGAGGAATATTCCTGTTCGAGTCGTTCGAGCGCGGGGAGTGGGGCGTCGAGGGCGGCCTGCGGTATGATCGTGTCGAGCTGGACAATGACGTGTTCGGGGACCGCGATTTCGATACGCTCAACGCCTCGATGGGCGTGCATGGGCATGTGACGGAGAACCTGTTTCTCGGCGCGTCCGTCAATCGCACCGAGCGGGCTCCTGCGGATGTGGAGCTGTTCGCGGACGGCGCTCACCTTGCGACGCAGCAGTACGAAATCGGCGACGCGTCGCTGCGCACGGAGAGAGGGGTGAATGTCGAGGTGTCGGCCTGGGGGGTGTCGGGGCCGCTGAAGCTGGGCGCCAGCATTTATCATTTTGATTTCTCGGACTTCATCTATTTGCGGCCCACCGGCGAAGAGGATCATGAGCTGCCCGTGTTCCAGGCGGTGCAGGCGGATGCGGAGTTTGTTGGCGCCGAGGCGACAGCGGAGCTGGCGCTGGGGCAGATCATGGGCGTTTCGTGGAGGGCGGACGCGGCGGCGGACATTGTGCGCGGCGAGTTGAAGGATGGCGGCGACCTGCCGCGCATTCCTCCGGTGACGGCGACGTTCGGTGTCGAGGCCGAGGCGGGCCGCGTGTCGGCGCGGCTGGAAGCGCGATGGTCGGACGAGCAGGATCGTGTGGCGACGTATGAGCTGCCCACCGATGCGTGGACGACGCTGGGCCTGATGGTGAATGTGAAGCTGGCGGACCGTGTGTCGTTGATCCTTGAGGGGAGCAATCTCACGGATGAAGACGTGCGGCTGCATGCTTCGCCGCTGAAGGACGTCGCGCCGATGGCGGGGCGCGGGTTCAGGATTGGGTTGCGGGCGGGCTTTTAAGGCGATGCTCTTCCCCCGGCTTCGTCAGGGGAGGAGTGAGGGCGGCCTGCGCTAAATTTCTTCGTTCAGCAGCGGCCGCCAGGATTCGCCGTCGAAGACTTCGAGGGGAGAGAAGCCGGCTTTGTAGCCCATCTTCTCGGAGCCCTTCACCCAGTAGCCGAGATAGACGTAGGGCAGGTCGAGTTCGGTTGCGAGGCGGATGTGGTCGAGGACCATGAAGGAGCCGGTGCTCGCGCCCGAGAGTTCCGGGCGGAAGAAGCTGTAAACCATCGACAGGCCGTCGCGCAGGACGTCGGTGAGAGCGGCGGCCTGAAGCTGGCCTTCGTCGCCTTCGACGCTGCCGGCGCGGTTGCGGTATTCGAGCAGGACGGTTCGCACGGGGCTGGCGTCGACCATGCCGGCGAAGTCCCGGATCTCCATCTCGTTCATGCCGCCGCCGGGGTGGCGCTGGTTGAGATAGCGTTTGAGCAGGCGGAACTGTTCGCGCGAGGCGCGGGGGCGGCAAGGTTCACGCTCCAGCGTGGCGTTGCGGGCGAGAACGCGGCGCCAGCGGCGGGTCCACTCGAACTTCGTCACATCGATACGCACCGAACGGCACGCATTGCAGGCGCGGCAGGCGGGGCGGTAGGCGATCGATTGCGAGCGGCGGAAGCCCGAACGGGTCAGCGAGTCATTGAGACTGACGGAGTCGTCGGTGGCGAGATTGGTGAACACCTTCCGCTCCATCATGCCCGGCAGGTAGGGGCAAGGTTGGGGCGTGGTGAGATAGAACTTCATCTTGCGGACGAAGTCCGGAGGCAGAAAGGTTTGGGTGTCCGCTTCCTTCATGGTGAGTCGAGGATAGCTGCGCCGGGGCGGATTGCGCCATAGGAAACATTGAAGCGGACTGTAGAGACTCCGGCTTGCCCGGAGCGGCCGCCTAGAGCCCGTGGCCTGCTGGCAGGACGGGCGCCTCGCGCAGAATCAGGATGCTGACGCGGCGATTGGCCGGCAGGTCCGGATCGTCGGGATAGAGGGGTTCGGACGACGCCTTGCCCACGACCTGATAGATCCGGTCGCCGCCAATGCCGTTGTTCTGCAGGATGCGGCGGGCGGCGTTGGCGCGGTCGGTGGACAATTCCCAGTTGGAATAAGCCTGGCGCGTGGGAGCGATGCTGTCGGTGTGGCCGGACACGGTGATGCGGTTGGGCAGGCCGCTGACCACCTTGCTGACGGATTCCAGAAGCTGCTGGGTGCGGGGCAGGGGTTCGGCCGACGAGCCCGCGAACATGGCGCGGCCTTCCTGATCGACGATCTGGATGCGCAGGCCTTCTGGCGTCTGGTCGACGATGATGTGTTTCGACAGTTCGGCGAAGTCCGGCAGGTCTTGCAGGGCCTGGCGCAGCGAGATTTCGGCGCTTTCAAACTGAGCGCCTTCGCGCTTGGCGAGGGCCTGGGCGATGGCTTCGTCGGAGGCGTTGTTGGAGGAGGCCGTGCCTTCGCCGTCGCCGCCGCCACGGGCGTTGCGCCGGCGGCTTTCGGCCATCTGCGTTTCCATGATCGGGCGGTTCGAGCCGGACGAGCGCGCGCCGTCCTCAGCGAAGGCCGTGCCGCCCAGAAGCCCGTCCGAGCCCTGGCTGGTGCGCGAGACGCTGGCGGGGGCGAAATAGTCCGCAATGCCGCGCTTTTGTTCGGGCGAGGTGGTGTTGATGAGCCACATCAGGAGGAAGAACGCCATCATCGCGGTCACGAAGTCCGCGTAGGCCACTTTCCACGCGCCGCCGTGGTGGGCGCCACCGACGACCTTCTTCACTTTCTTGATGATGGCTGGCTTATTGGCGCTCATCTTGGCAAGAATCCGGGCGTGGGCGTCTGCATCGGACGCAGGCGCATAACTCGACTTTGCTAGCGGATTACAGTTAAGGCCGGGTGCATGACGGACAGGACCAGCCAGCCAGCGCTTGATTCACTTGCCTACCGGCGGGCGCTGGGCGGGTTTGGGACTGGCGTGGCGCTGGTGGCGGCCCGCGATCCGGAGGGCCGGGCGCATGGGCTGATTATCAACTCGCTAACGTCTGTGTCGCTGGAGCCGCCGGTGATCCTGTGGTGCCTGGTGAATACCTGCGCCGCTTTTCCGGTGTTCACCGAGGCCACGGCGTTTTCGATCAACATTCTGGGTTCGGAGGCCGAGGCGGTGGCGCGGCAGTATTCGCGCCGGGGCGACCGGATCATTCCGCCGGAGGAGGTGGAGGAGCTGGAAACCGGCGCTCCGGTGCTGGTGGATGCGGTGATGAGCCTCGACTGCCGGATGCGCAGCCATCAGACGGTCGGCGACCATGAGGTGATTTTTGGCGACGTGACGGCGTTTCGCACGCGCGATGGCGTGGACGCGCTGGGCTTTTTCCGGGGCCGGTTCGTGACGCTGAAAACGGAAGAGTAGCGGCGGATCAGATGGCGGCGTGCGCGTATCTTGGACTCGGGGTGATGGGCGGACCGATGGCGCGGCATCTGGGCGCCAGGGGTCACGTTGTGCGCGTGTGGAACCGGAGCCCGGCGCGGGTGGAGGCCTGGAAGGCTGCGGGCGGCGTGGGCGAGGCTGCGGCCAGTGCTGCGGAGGCGGTGCGCGGGGCGGACATCGTGCTGATGTGCCTGGGCGATGATCCCGACGTGGCGCAAGTGTTCGCGGCGATCGAGCCGGAGCTGAAGACTGGTGTTGTTGTGGTGGATCACACGACCGGCTCAGCCGATCTGGCGCGCGAGCTCGCGGCGCGGTGCGCAGCGAAGGGCGCGGCGTTTATCGATGCGCCGGTGTCGGGCGGGCAGGCGGGGGCGGAGAACGGGCAGTTGACCGTAATGTGCGGCGGCGATGCGGCGGCGTGCGCGAGGGTTGAGCCGGTGATGCAGGCTTACTCGAAGCAGATCACGCTGATCGGGGAGAGCGGGGCGGGACAACTCGCCAAGGCGGTCAACCAGATGTGCATTGCGGGGATCGTGCAGGGGCTGGCCGAGGGGCTGCACTTCGCGCGCGCCAACGGGCTGGACGAGGCCAGGGTGATCGAGGCGATCTCGAAAGGCGCCGCCCAAAGCTGGCAGATGGAGAACCGCTGGAAGTCGATGGCGGAGGGCCGGTTCGAGTTCGGCTTTGCAGTGGACTGGATGCGCAAGGATCTGCGGATTGCGCTGGACGCTGCGCGCAAGGCGGGGGCTTCGGCGCCGGTGACGGCGCTGGTCGATCAGTTCTATGCCGATGTGCAGGCCAATGGCGGCGGGCGGTGGGATACGTCGAGCCTGATTTCGCGCCTGAAATCGTCCCCGAAATCGCGATCCAGGCGGGACTGACGCGTCATGCCGGTCTTCCTGCACAATTTCGAGCATGAGCTGGAGGAGAAGTTCGTAACGGCTGGCGGGCCGGGCGGTCAGAACGTCAACAAGGTGGCGACGGCGGTGCAGCTACGCTTCAACCTGTTGGCGTCGCCCGCCTTTACCGGCGACGAGAAAGCGCGAATGCGCCGGGCGCTGGCCAGCAAGCTGACCGAGGCGGGCGAGATCATCATCTTCGCGCAGAGCCATCGCAGCCAGCAGCGCAACCGCGAGGATGCGCGCGAACGGCTGGTGGAAATGCTGGAAAAGGCGTTGATCCGCCCCAAGCGGCGCGTGGCGACGCGGCCAAGCCGGGCTTCGCGGGAGAGGCGTCTGGACGGCAAGGCGCGACGCAGCGAAGTGAAGCGCACACGGGGCGCAATCGACCCTGAATAGGGGCGAGTTTCGCCTGTCGGGGCGTGTTCGCCCGGGCGGGCCCGGTATAGCTTGCAGCCCGGAATTCAAGCGGGGAGCGCTCGCCGGATGAGCGAGATCGTCAACACCTATGAAAGCCGTACCGTCTGGGTGCGTCCCCAAGGCGCTCGCCGGGTGCGCCAGGGCGACGACGTTGGCCTGCCTTTCATGCCGTATGGTCTGATCCCGCTGACCGGATTTGTGGTGGTTCTGATTATCGGGCTGTGGCCGTTCGCGGTGTCGGTGGAGCGTACCGCCGAGCGCACGGCGAACCAGGCGCTGGCGGCCAGCGGCGCCGCATGGGCGTCGGCCAGCGCATCGGGGCAGTGGGTCAGGCTGGAGGGCGCGCCGCCGACGCGGGCGGCCGTGGACCAGGCGGTGTCGTCCGTTCGCGTGGCGCTGGCGCCGGCCCAGTTCGGACTGGCGCGGCCGGTGACGCGTGTGATCGCGAATTTGTCTGCCCCGGGCTCCGCCACGGGAGCCGCCGCTGCTGCGAGGTCCGCGACGCCGCCCCCGCCGGTGACGGCGGAAACGGTGCGGGCGTGCGACACGTCGATGGCGGGACTGCTGGGCGAGGCGCGCGTGGAGTTCGCGACCGGCAGCGCAACCGTGAGCGGGATGAGTTCGTCCCTGCTGGACAGCGTGGCGCAGGCGGTGGGGGCGTGCCCTGGCGTCCTGCTGATCGAGGGGCACACGGACGATGTCGGCGAGCGCGACATGAACTGGCGGTTGAGCCTGGCGCGGGCGGAGGCGGTTCGCGCCGAACTGATCGCGCGGGGCGTGCCGCCGGACAGGCTGGTGGCGGAAGGACGCGCGGCGTCGCGGCCGGTCGCCGATAATAATTCCGAAGACGGGCGCGGCCGCAACCGCCGCATCGAGATACGTGTGCTGGAACGCCCCCCGGCGGCCGGCGCAGAGAATGAGTGAAGAGCGGGCGGTATGTGGTTTCTTCTGCTTCAGATCTTTATGCTTCTCGTGCTCGCCGCGCTGTGCGGTGCGGGCCTTGCGTGGTGGTGGCTGCGCCGCCGCTATGAGGATGTCAGCGAGAGCTATGAGTTGCTGCGCCAGAAGGTGTCGCGGCTGGACAAGCTGGACCGGCTGGACGAACTGGCGCGGCGGGCCGATGTGGATGTGGCGCGCAACACGCTGGTCACCGCCGTAGGCAGCTTGCAGATGCCGGACCTGTCGCCCGTGGAGGAACGCCTGGCGAAGCTGGAAGGCGCGGTGGACGGCATCGCTATTCCCGATCCGGATTTCGCGCCGCTGCACCAGCGGCTGGACATGATCGAGGCGCATCTGCTGGCCCCCGATCACGAGGCCGGCGAGGTGAGGGGGCGGCTGGAGGAAGTGCAGGGCGCCGTGGGCAGCGTTGCGGCGGCTGTCGCCACGCTGCGCAATGTGGACCTGAAGCCGGTGGAAGAGCAGGTCGGCATGATCGATCTGCGGCTGAACGACATGCAGGGCAAGCTGGAGGCCGCGCGGCGCACCGATATCGAGGTAATTACGGCAAGACTGGCCACCATCTCCTCCGCTGTCGGCGGGTTGCGCGTGCCGGAGATGGCGCCGGTGGAGGCGAAGCTGGCGGACCTGCGCGCCGCGATCGGCGCCATTCGTATTCCCGAGCTTGTGCAGGTGGAAGCGGAGCTGGCCGGGGTGAAGGCGGCGGTGGCGGCGATCCGTATCCCCGAGCCGAACCTTGCGCCTGTCGAGGCGCGGCTGGGCGAGTTGGCGCGCGGTGTTGCGGCGCTCGATAAACCGCCGGTTGATCTGGGGCCGCTGCATGGGCGGTTGGCGGCGATAGAAGCGGAGCTGGGCGCAGCCTTGCAGCCGTTCGAGCGGCGGATCGCGAGCATTCAGGAGGCGCTGGGCAGCCTGCCTCCGCCGGATATGACGACGGTGATCTCCGCCGTGCATCAGATCGACAGCCGCGAGGATCTGGGCGCTGTCGAAGACAGGCTGACGGCGATCGAATACTCGCTGGCGGCGTTGCACCACATGATGCGCGTGCGGCCCGAGGCTTCGCAGGTGACGCGGACCACCACATCGGTGCGGCGTGCGTCGCGGGAGACGCAGCAGGCGCGGCCGCCTCGCGATCTCGATCCGATCAATGCGGTGCGCCGTGTTGACGACCGCGCCAACCTTCTGGTCGAGGCGGCGTTCGGGCCGCCGGACGACCTGAAGCAGATCAATGGCGTGGGGCCGATCCTGAGCGAGATGCTGAACGACCTCGGCATCTTCTATTTCTGGCAGGTGGCCGAGTGGACCGGCGAGGAGGTGGAGTGGGTGGACGGACTGCTGGAGCATTTCCGTGGCCGCATCGTTCGCGACCGCTGGACTGACCATGCCAGGACGCTGGCGGCCATGCCCGGCTCCGCCCGCCGGCCCATGGGATATGAGGGCCGCCGCGAAAACTTCTGACGCGGACATTGCCACCGGCAATCGGTTGTGTTTGTTATTAACACAACCGGAGGTTGCGTTTTTCCCTCCGTCGTCATGGGAGGGGTGGGGTGGCTTCGGAGATTCCGAAAACGAGAACCTGCGTGCCGGCCGAAGAGGCCGAAAGGCTGCGCAATGTGGTGCGCAATGCGGAGTGGATGAACGGCCGCATCGCTGGCGCCCGGGTGGCGGAAGCGGCGGATGCGGCGGCGCTGGCCGGGTTGTTGTCTCACGAGAGCATCGGGCCGCGCATCTACACCATGCCCAGTACGATCAACGAGATGACGATGCGCGGCTTCATCGAGGATCACCTGATGCAACGCGCGCGGGGGGATGGGGTGCTGTTCGTCTCGTTCAATGCGGCGGGGGAGGCCACGGCCTACTTCGATGTGGAGCTATGGCCGGAATGGTCGGCGGCGAAGTTCGGCGGCGCGGTGAAGGCTGAGCGGCAGGGGCGCGGTTTCGGCGGCGCATGCGGCCTGGCGGCGGTAGAGTGGTGCTTCGGCCTGCTGGGCGTGAACCGCATCTGCGAGACGACGGCGCGGGACAATGACCGTTCGATCCGCCTGCTGTCGCGGCTGGGCTTCGTGCAGATGGGCGAGGTTGTCGCCATCCGCCCCGACGGCACGCCGCGCCCGTCGCTCTACTGGGAACTGGCGAAAGAGGATTGGGACACGGCAAGACGCGTGCGGGCTGCGGGATGACGCGCCAGTAAATCGAAAATTTCTCTCCCTCCGGGCGAAGCCCGCTTGTGGTCTGTTCGCGAGAGGAACAGGATGCATCAGGGTTTATGGGGGACTTTCATGAAAAGCTATCTTCTGGCGACGTGCGCGTTTGTGGGCGGCTGCGTCCTACTGAGTGGTTGCTCGACAAGCGGCGCGACGTTCGTGCCGTCGTTCGGCGTGATTTCGAGCGGCTATCTGACAACGGGCGCCGAACGGCGCGTGGTTTCCGAAGTCAGACCCGGCGAGTATTCGCGGCCTGGTCTGGTTGATCCGCAGAAGATCATCTGCGCGGAGCCCAGCCCGGATGTCGCCAAGGCGGTGTCGCAGGTCATAAGTCTTGGCGCATCGGCGGCGGCCAAGACCGCTGAACAGAATGTGGATGGGTCTCTGGCGCTCTCGGCATCGGTTGCTGAAGGGATTGCATCGCTGGTGGAGCGGACGGCTTCGATCCAGCTTCTGCGGGACAAGATGTATCAAACGTGTCTGGCGTATTCGAACGGCGCCATTTCGGGCACGACCTACAGCCTGATCATGAGCCGGTTGGACGAGTCGATTGTTACGCTGATGCTGGGCGAGAGCGCCGCCGGGGCATTCGGCCGGGGAGGCGCATCCATCAATGCGGGCGGCGGCGGCGCGAGCGGCGCATCGCTCGGACTTGCATCCCTAACGACTGCCGACGCTGCGCAGGCGGCGACAAAACTGGCGGAAGCGCAGACCGCGGAAGAAGAAGCCGAGAAGGCTGTCGTGGCGAAGAAAACCGAGATCGCGAACAAGCAGCGTGAGATTGAGGAAGCGGAAGGCGACGAGGAGAAGAAGGAGCAGCTTGAAACGCTGAAGACGCAAAAGGTGGCGCTGGAAGGCGAGCTGAAAACATTGGAGACGACCGCCGCAACAGCAACGAAGACCGTGGAGAATCTGACTGAGTTGTATACCGGTTCGATGCGCGCCGCGGCGGTGGCGGCCTCACGCGCGAGCGCGGCGGGTGTCGGTGAGCTTCGCAGCCAGCCGGATGCCGAGGTCGCAAAAATTGTCTCGGGGATCCACACGTCGTTCCTGGAGGACGATTACAACAAGGTGGTGATTTCATCGTGCATGGTGGAAATGTCTCAGGACACGACAGGCAAAGGCGACCCCCGGGAAGAGATCGATCAACTGGGTTTTGAAATTGAGGCAAACGAAACGAGATTGTCTCAGCTGAGGGAAAGGAAGACTCAGCTTTCTGAATTTGGGGCCGGGGACAGGTCTTTCCCACCTAACCCGGAGGCGTTGGATCGGGAAATCGACGATCTTGAAGATTGGAACCGAATCTCCAAAGAGCGGCGCAAAATGTTGATCACGCTCTACGTCAACGGGGATATGCAGGATCCGCTGGATCGCATTGCCAACAAGATCACCGAGAATTTTGAGAGAACCGGCAATCCGAAGCAGCTGAATGACGATGCTTTGCAGCAGGCTGTGAGGATCGCGGAGAAGCGGCAGTCATCGGCATTGTCGAGATTCTGCGGCGTTCATCTGCGTGGAATCGTGTCCGAATACTCGTACAAGCTCAACCGCGTTCAAGAGAACAGGTACAACATCGCCTATGCGGATGCGTGGGCCACAACCATGCGCGCAGAAGCCGACTTGATCGAGACGTGCGAGGCGGCGGAAACCGAGCAGGTCAAGAAGTGGTGCACCTCGCGCATGAATGATCTTCTGCAGCATAGTCAGGTAGGGCAGGGCCTCGACGGAAGCACAGTGAAGCCGTGAGCGATTGGGCGATGGCGACTACAAATCGCCAGTGACTATTTATACTTCGGACCGGCATTGATCTGTCTGGTGCTGCGTGGCTAGCTTCTCCCTGAACACCTGACCGGGCGCGTTGCGCTTTGAGATGCGGGTGCGGTGGGGAGGCGATGGAGGTAGGGGCGGGGACGTCGGGAGGGACGGGTGCTCCGCCTCCGCTTGTTCCGCCTTATACACGGGCGGACCGGGTGCGGTGGGCGGCTTTGGCGCTGGTGTTTGGCGCGGCGATGCTGAACTACATGGACCGGCAGGCTCTGGCGCTGTTGAAGCCGGAGCTGGAGCAGACGTTCGGCTGGAGCGACAGCGACTACGCGCACATCACGTCGGCTTTCCAGATCGCGACGATTGGCTCCATGCTGTTCGTTGGTTGGTTCGTGGATCGCGTGGGGCTGCGCTGGGGCTATGCGATCGGCGTGGGTGGATGGAGCCTGGCGCAAGCGGCGCATGCGCTGGTGACCACCGTGGGCGGGTTCTTCACCGTGCGCTTCGTGCTGGCGGCGTTCGAGGCGGTGAACCTGCCGGCGGCGGTGAAGACGGTGGCGACGTGGTTTCGCGGGCCGGACAGGTCGCTGGCGCTGGGCGTCATGAACCTTGCGCCCAATGTCGGCGCGGTCGTGACGCCGCTGCTGGTGCCGGTGATCGCATTGCTGTGGGGATGGAAGGCGGCGTTCATCATCACGGGCGCGTTGGGCGTTGTGTGGTTGGCGTTCTGGTTCTGGTTGCCACGTCCCGCACAGGCTGTGGGCGCGCAGGTGCGCAGCGTGGGACATGATGTGCGGCTGCTCGGTTCGCTGCTGAAGGATCCGCGCACATGGGCGGTGACGGCGGGCAAGTTCTTCACCGACTTCGTCTGGGTGTTCCTGCTGTTCTGGGGGCCGGACATGTTCAACAAGATGTTCGGGCTGGAGAGCGTTGGACTGTCTCTGCCTGTGGCGATGGTGTTTCTGATGGCGGGGTTCGGATCGCTGTTCGCGGGCGCATTGTCGAGCTGGCTGCTGGCGAAGGGGCGCAGCTATAACGTCGCGCGCAAGACGCCGATGGCGATTGCGGCAGTGCTGGCCATGCCGGTCTATGCGGTGGTGTGGGCGCCGGATGTGTGGATGGCGGCGTTCCTGCTCGGCCTTACGCTGGCGGCGCACCAGATGTTCTCGACCAGCGTGTTCGGGCTGGCGACCGATGTGTTTCCCAGCCGCGTGACGGGGCTGGTGATCGGTGTGGCGGCGACGATTGCGGGATTCTCCGGTCTTGCGATCAACGAGTACACCGGCTGGGTGCGCGAGAACGGCGGGGGTTGGGGGACGATGCTGGCGATGTGTGCGTTCGCGAAGATCATCGCGGTGGTGCTGGTCCACGTAATCGTGCCGAACATCGACCGGGCGCGGGAGAAGATGCTGGCGGCGGAGGCGGCTACATCGTGAGGCCGATTTCGCGAAGGCGTTGCATCAGGTAGTCCTGCGCGGTGAGCGGTTCGGGATAGCGGTTGTGGTTATCCGCCGTGATGCACTGGGGCAGGGTGCGGATTTCAAAGTCGGGGCGGAAGTGCAGGAAGTAGGGTGTTGAATAGCGCGGGAAGCGCGAGCGCTCCGGCTTCGGGTTCACCACACGATGCGTTGTCGAGGGCAGCACGTTGTTGGTGAGGCGTTGCAGCATGTCGCCGATGTTCACTACCAGCGATCCCGGCGGCGGGTTCACGCCCAGCCATGATCCGTTGCGGTGCTTCACTTCAAGGCCGCCTTCTTCTGCGCCCAGCAGCAATGTGATGACGTTGATGTCTTCGTGGGCGCCCGCGCGGACTGATCCCTCCGGCGGCGGTTCGGCCTGCGGAGGATAGTGGAGGAGACGCAGGATGGAGTTGCCATCGCGCACCGGATCATCGAACCAGCGCGGCGGCAGGCCGAGATGGATGGCTGTCGCGCTGAGCAGGTCCGCGCCCAGCGCATCGAGCGCGTTGAACATCGCGTTGGTGTGCGCGGCCCAGCCATTGATCTCTGAAACATCGAGATTGGCCGGCATGAAGGTTTGATACGGATGGCCGGTCGGAAGTTCGCGGCCGACATGCCAGAACTCTTTCAGGTCTTTCGCCTTTGCGCCCTTTGCGGCTTCGACAGCGAAGGGCGTGTAGCCGCGCTGGCCCGCACCGCCCGCTACGAAGTATTTGCGCTTAGCTTCTTCCGGCAGAGCGAAAAAGGATTTCGCGTCGCCCAGCGTGCGGTCCAGCACGCCTTGGTCGAGCCCGTGATTGGAGATCACGGCGAAACCGGTTTCACGGAAAGACGATCCGATCGCCTGCGCGAAGGCTTGGGGATCGCTGCGCCATGCGCGATAGTCGATGGGACGGAACAGGTCTGCGGCGTTTTGCATGCGGCGTGTCCGTTAAGTCCGGGCCGGAAACGTATGGCACCGGGGTGTTCGAGTCCCTATCTCCGGGGACTGAAGAAGTCGAGGAGCCGTCATGTCCCAGCCCATCGAGCTGTTTTTCTGGCCCACGCCCAACGGGCGCAAGGTCTCGATCGCGCTGGAGGAAATGGCGCTGCCTTATGAGATCCGGCCGGTGAACATCGGGAAGGGCGACCAGTTCAAACCCGAGTTCCTGGCGATAAGCCCGAACAACCGCATGCCCGCGATCATCGACCCCGAGGGGCCCGACGGCAAGCCTATCTCACTCTTCGAGAGCGGCGCGATCCTGCAATACCTGGCGCGCAAGACGGGCAAGTTCGGCGGCGCCAATGCGCGCGAGCAGGCCGAGGTGGAAAGCTGGCTGATGTGGCAGATGTCGAACCTTGGCCCGGTCAGCGGCCATGGCAACCATTTCCGCAATTATGCGCCGACCATCGAGCCCGATCCCGAAAAGCTGGCCTATGGCGTGAAGCGCTTCACCAACGAAGCTAACCGGCTTTATGGCGTTATGGATATCCGCCTGCGTGACCGTGAATTTCTTGCGGGCGATCTGTCCATCGCGGACATGGCGAGCTGGCCGTGGATCGTGGCGTGGAAGGCGTTGGGGCAGAATCTCGACGAGTTTCCCTCGCTGCGCCGCTGGTTCGATCAACTGCGCGTGCGTCCGGGGTTCAAACGTGGCTATGACGCGGGCGCCGAGATGAAGACATCCGCCGTGACCGACGACACCAAGGACGCCGAAGAGGCGCGCAAGCTGTTGTTCGGGCAGACAGCGCGGAAGTAGCGGCGGCGCGGACGCGGGCCCCCGGCGGAGCAGGACGCGCCGAAGCCGGCGTGCGTCCTGTTCATGAGTCATCAAGAGTCGTCGCACGCTTTTCTACTGACGCAAGATTCGATTCACCAAGATGAATTCATGTAAACTCAAATAAATCTCAAATTAGTACAAAATCCGACCAGTATTAACTATGGTGCAAATCTTGTTCGATTGAATGCTCATGTCGCCGGTGATGCGGCGGGTGGGTTGAAGCGGCCACGGCTCCCAGAGGTCCGGCCCGCTTCTCAGTCGAAGGGATGCCAGAATGGCGTACGCAGATGTTCAGATGGAAGCGCCCGAGGCGCTCCTCGGCAAAGATGCTCCAGCGGATGAGCTTTATCGCGTTGGTCTGATGTATTCGGAAGGATGCGGCGTTGGCGTCGATATCCTCGCCGCCCACAAATGGTTCAACCTCGCGGCGTCGCGCGGTCACCGCGAAGCGAAGCTCTGCCGTCAGGAAATGGCCGAGATGATGGGCGCGAACGACATCGTGAAAGCCCAGCGCATGGCGCGCGAGTGGCTGAAGAAAGCCAATTAGGCTCTCGCTAGAAACGCGTGATGTCGTAGTAAAGGCCGAAATCTACCGGTAGTGCGTTGCGGATATACTGCTGCACGAACAGGTTTTCATCGGCGATCGCTTTGCGCGTGACATAGACAACATCGAACCGCCGCAGCGGTCCGATATCGTAGAGGGACTGTTTCGCAAGACCGTTGCGCACATCCACCACGCGCGTCAGCAACTCGCCGCCCGGCGCGCGCCGCATCACAATGACCTTCGTTGCGCGACCTTCTTCCGTCCAGCCGCCCGCCAGGATCACTGCCTGAAGGGGATCGATCTCGCCCGGCAAGTCGAACACGCCGGGCTGGCGCACTTCGCCGCCGACGAAAATTTTCTGCGAACTGAAATCGACGGGCGTGAGCGTCACGCTCGGGTCGATCAGTTCGCCCGAATAAAGCTGCTCCAGTACGGATTTCAGTTCGGGGCTCGACAGGTTGGCCGCCATGACGGGGCCGAAGGGCGAAAGGCTGATCCGGCCATCGGGGGCGATGGTGACTTCGGCGGAAAGTTCAGGCGCCGTACGGAAATCCACCCTCAGCTTGTCGCCGGGATAGAAGCGGTAACCGCTGTCGGCCGCTGACCAGCCGGCATAGGCGGCCTGTGGAAAATCGGGGGATTGCCTGGGCAAAGGGTCGCCCATGCAGCCGGCGAGGGCCGCCAGGCCAAGAAGGCCGGAGACGACGGGCAGGCGCGAAAGCGACATGAACCTGATCTGCGGCTGGAATGGATAATCGATTATTAAGCGGGGCAGTCGAAGGCTGGGACGTTACGGGCTGGATGGATAGCCAGTGAGCGTTGATGCCTGGACTGAGCGAAGGGCGGCGGATGCCGCCAGTTCCCGCATGCCTTCGGGCGCGGGACGCGGCGGTTTGCGCCCGGTGATGACGGCGCCGGACGTTTTGCTTCAACTGTGGCGCGCCAAGGGGCTGATGCTGCTGGTGTTTCTGCCGGTGGTTCTGGCGGCTGTGATCTTCGCGATGATGATGCCGGTGAAGTACAACGCCAGCACGCGTCTGCTCGTGCGGCTGGGGCCGGAATATGTGTTCGATCCGGTGGTGGGCGACGCGGCGCGTGGCGCCTTCCCGCAGCAGGAAAATGTTCTTCAGGCCGAGGCCGAATTGGCGCACTCGCCGGTGATCGTGGAGCGGGTGATCCGTCGTGTCGGGTTGGAGCGGCTGTATCCCGAGATTGCGCGCGCCGCACGTCGCGCCGGCCGTGACCGCGTCTATGCGCTGGAGCAGCGTGCGCTTGAGGCGTTTGCGCGTGACTTTACGGCGGGAGCGGCGCCGAAGTCTTCGATCATGCGCATGACCTTCGCGCACACCGATGCGGGCGTCGCCGCGGGCACGCTGAACGCTTTTGTCGATGTCTATATGGAATACCGCCGCGAGGTGCTGGGCGGCGAGGGCGTGAACGGTCTTCGCGATCAGCGTGATGTGGTGGAAGGACGGCTGAAAGCCGCCGATGATGCGGTGCAATCCTTCCTCACGCGCAGCGGCCTGAGCGACTTCAATGCTGAGGCGGAAGCGGTGGCGCGGCTATATGGCGATGCATCCGGCCAGATCGCCGCCGTCGAGGCGACGCTGACGGAGGCGGATGCGCGTGTTGCAGGGCTGCGCCGCCAGATGGGTGAAACGCCGCGGGACATCGACCTCTATGTCGAGACCACGGTGGAGCAAGAACTCTATGGCCTGAAGCTGGAGCGCGAGAAGCTGCTCACGCGCTATCGTGCGGACAGTCAAGCGGTGCAGGATGTTGAACGGCGCATTGGGCAGATCGAGCAGTTCGTGCGTTCGGGTCCCGCGGGCGGACTGAAGCGCATCGGTCCCAATCCGACGTGGCAGACGCTGGACGCGGAGCTGGCTGGCGCGCAGGCCAGCGCGGCGGCGTTGCGGGCGCGGCTTGCGGAACTCAACCGGCAGAAGAGCGATGCGGAAATTCGTCGCAATCGTCTGGCCGCTATTGAACCCGAATACCGCCGCATGGTGCGGGAGCGGGATGCGCTGGAATCGTCCGCGCAGACATTCGCTACGCGTGAGCAGGCGGAGCGCGTGCGTTCTGAACTGGCGGAGCGCAATCTCAATACGATCTCGGTCTATGAAGCTGCCCGGCCGCCGGCGAAGGGTCAGTCGCCGCGCCGTCTGATCGCGCTGGCGGGCGCCGCGCTGGGATTGCTGACGGCGTTGGCCGTCGGGTTGCTGCGCGCGTGGGGCGTGCGCGGGCTTTCCGGCGCGGCGATTGCTGAACGCTCGCTCGGCTTGCCGGTGCTGGCGAGCGCGAATGAGAGGTCCGCCACATGATGGACCTGAGGGGCGATCTGAAGCCGCTGTTGCGGACGTTGGCGCTCTCTGCGCCGGAGAGCGGCGGGCGCACGCTGATGTTCATGGCGGCGCGGACGGGCGAGGGCGCCTCGTCTGTGGCGGCAAGTTTCGGACTGCTGGCCGAAGGCGGATCGCGCAAGCCGGTATGGCTGGTGGATCTCGACCTGCGCCACAACACGCTGTTCAACGCTTTTGCTGTCGGACCTTTTGCGTCGAAGTTCGGTGGGGTGGGGCCGCCCTATTCGGCGGCGCTGAAGACGCAGCCCTTCTTTTCGATTGAACCGGAAAGCGCGGGAGCGGCCGCTGGCCTTGGCGTGTTCACTGCGCACCGCGTCGGCGAAACGCGTCTGATGGTGACGCAGTTCGATGGCGAGCGCGTCGAGGCAAACCATACAGTGCGCATCCGCAATCATCCTGGTTACTGGGCGGCAGCGCGCGCCGCCACGGACTGGGCGATTGTTGACGCGCCTGCGCTGGAGCGATCCAATGCGGGCCTTGTCATCGCGCCGCACATGGACGCCACGGTGATTGTAGTGCGCGCTGACGACACGACGCCGGCCGAAGTGGATGTCCTGCGCTGCGAGATCGAGGCGCGCGGCGGCAAGGTGGCGGGCGTGGTGATCAACCGCGTGAAGCCGGACGCCCGCTTTGTCGAGCGTTTGACCCAATGACGCGCGCGGCCGAGCGTGCGCCGGCCGGACGGCTTGAACTCGCGGCGGCCGGGCTGACGCTCGTGATGTTCTCGGAAGCCTTCCTGCCACGACTGCTCGCGCCGGATGCGGCGGAGATGGCGGGCGATGACAAATTTCTGCGCTATCTATGGTTGCCCTTCTACGCGTTGGTCGCCGCCGGGCTATGGCGCGCAGGGCCGGTGGTGTTCAGGGCGATTGCCCGCGCGCCGTTCCTGATCCTGCTTTGTCTGCTGGTGATTGCATCGACCGCATGGTCGATCGATCCGGACATGACGTTGCGCCGGGGCGTCGCGGTGCTGATGACAACGCTGCTGGGCATTTATATCGCCGTGCGGTTCGATTGGCTCACGGCGCTGCGTCTGCTGGGAGCGGTGTGGCTGGGATTGATGACGGCGTCGCTGATTGCGGGCGCCATTGCGCCCGACTTCGCGGTGATGAAGGAAATCCATCCAGGCGCATGGTCTGGCGGATGGTGGGAGAAGAACGAGCTGGGCGGACATGCGGCGCGCTCCAGCTTCCTGTTTGCCTTCCTCGCGTGGCGCGATGATGCGCGCAGGCGTGTGTGGACGTTCGGTCTGCTTGTGGCGCTGGCGCTGGTGATGCTGTCCACGTCCGCGACGGCGTCGCTGGGGGCCGTGGTTGGCCTCGGCGTGATCGTGGCGGCGTGGTGGATGGTGAAGGGCAAGCGGCTTGCGCTTGTGCTGGTGTGGGCGGTTGCTGTTGTCGGCGGAGGGCTGGGGCTGTTGCTGGTCGCGGCTCCCGAGGTTCTGTTCGCGATGATCGGGCGTGAGCCATCGCTGACCGGGCGGACGGATATCTGGGCGGAGCTGGTCAACGCGATCTCGCAGCGGCCCGCGCTTGGGCACGGATATCTCGCCTTCTGGGGCCCGGAGAGCGAGCCACGCTACTGGCTGCGCAAGGCGGTGAACTGGGATGCGCCCTCAGGGCATAATGGCTGGCTGGATCTTGCGGCCGGGCTCGGGCTCGTTGGCGTGTCGCTGTTTGCGATGGATGCCGCCGCGAGTGTGTGGCGTTCGCTGTGGACGGCTGCTCGCACGCCGGCGGGTGTATTCGGCATCGGTTTTCTTACGCAATATCTGCTGTTTGCGATGTCGGAGAGCATCGTGCTGGCGCAGAACTCCATCCTCTGGGCCACCTATGCGATGGTGAGCACGAAGCTGGCGCTGGAGGCTGGCCGGGCGCGAAGCTCTGCGCGCAATCAGTCGATGACGCCGCACAGAACGGCGGCGAGGGATGGCGCGGCGAGAACCGCGCCCTGACTGGTGGCCGCACGGGCGAGATCGCGGATCAGATCGGGCGTGCAGCCATAGCGCGTAGGAGATGCGCTGACGTCGTGCGTGAAGAAGATCAGCCAGCCCTTTGATTCAATGGCGGAGCGCAGCATCGCCGTGGCGCGTGTGCGATGCGCTGCGCTGTCGCCCAGTTCCACCGCGCGCAACTGTCCGCGATCAGCAGCGCCGACATTCACGCCCGGAAGGACTCCGCGCGCCGTGGCGAAAACATCGGAGGCCCAACGCTTGGCGCCGACGGACGTTTCGCCATACGGCCAGGCAAAGGATGCGACCGGTTGTGTGAAGCCCAGGGTGGACAGGACGACGAGGTTCTCACTGATATCGCGTTCCACCTTCGCCAGCGGCTCGCGCGCGCAGTCGAGGTGGGTGTGGCTATGCGCGCCGATTTCGTGGCCCCGCAGGGTGAGTTCGCCGAGCGTCGCCGCATCGTACATCTCGCCCATTTCAGCGTGTATGCCGCCAAGCATGGAGGTGCAGGCGTAAAAGCCCGCGCGGCCGCCTTCGGCCTCCACCACGTCCGCGCCGTTCATCGCGGACTTTGGGAAGTCGTCGAAGGTGAAGCTGACGACGGGCCGGTCGGATTCGATGTTGACGGGAGCGGCGCTGCGCCACTGCACCAGACGGCGCTGGATACGCGCGGGCACAGAGCGGGAGGGCGTGTAGCTGGTGGGAGCCATCACAGCGCCTCTGCGTATTTCAGCGCGCGCCAGATTTTCATCACTCGGCCGCGAAAGGCGACGGGGAAAGAGCGGTTCAACGCCGCGGTTTTGAGCATCGCTGTCAAAAGGTGGCGCGCAGGCAGCAGTTTCAGCGCTTTGGCGGCGCGGAAGAGAGGCATGGCTGCGGCCGCTTTCGGGTGGCGCGCGGCGAGCAGCGCGAAGTTGGCGGCTGAGCGACCGTATTTCGCCATTAGCGCCGCGTCGGTGTCGAGGCCCAGATGCGAGGCGGTATTGTTGATGTGGTGGATGGTGAACGCGCGCTCGACACGCAAGCCCCAATCCGTGTCCTCCCAGCCCCAGCCGGCGAAGGACTCATCAAACGGAATCGCGGCGAGGATATCGCGATGCGCCAACACATTCCCCGTGAAGATGTAGCGCCCCGGCGCGTGTGCGCGGGTGGCTGCTGGGACGCATTCGGATCGCAGCGATTGCCAGCGGTGGAGGGCGTAGCGCCTGTCGGTGCTGGCCAGTTTCAATGACAGCCCTCCGGCGATCAGCGAAGGACGTGGCGCGCGGCGGGCGGCGTCGGCGTAGGCGGCGATGAAACTGACGTCATCCGGAGTCATGTCGGCGTCGAGCAGCAGGACCCACGGCGCGCGCGCCTGACGGCAGGCCAGATTGCGGGCGGCGGCGCGGCCACGGTTGGACGCCGCGAACACCAGGCGGACAGGCATGCCGACACGCGCTGCTGCGGCTTCCATGCGGCTGCGCAGGTGGGCGTCGCGGCTGCCATCGTCGTGGACGATGACTTCGGCCACGCCGGAGCGGACACAACGCGCCAGCGCTTCGATCAGGAAGGAAGCGTCGTGACGGAAAACCGGGATGGCGACGGAAATATCCGGACGGGCCTTCGCCCATGCGGCGTTGTCTGTCACCACGTCGCGCACGATGGCGCCGGCTGCTTCGTATTTCGGAGAGAGAACAGCGGCGTACATGATCAGCGATCCTTGCGACGGTCGCCAAGGAGGCGCGGAACGGTGAGCAGGAGAATCCAGCAGTCGAACCACACGGACGCGCGGGAGATATACTCCTGATCGAGGCGAACCCGCTCGCGCACATCTTCCGCCGCGTGCGCCGGGCCGCGCGATCCGTTGATCTGGGCCCAGCCGGTGATGCCGGGCTTCATGCGGTGGCGGTGGGCGTAGTCGCCGACAATGCGGGCGACTTCGGTGGCGCCCGCCGTCATGCCGACAGCGTGCGGGCGCGGGCCGACCAGCGACATTTCGCCAGACAGCACGTTGAGCAATTGGGGCAGTTCATCAAGGCTGGTGCGACGCAGGAAGCGGCCGATGCGGGTGACGCGCGGGTCGTTGGGCATGGTCTGCACGATCACGCCCTGTTCCGCGAGTTTGTCCGGACGCATGGTGCGGAACTTCCACACACGGATGATCTGGTTGTTGAAGCCGTGCCGTCTTTGCCGGAAGAAAACCGGGCCGGGGCTGTCGAGCTTCACCAGCGCCGCGATCACGAGCACGGGGATGAAGAACACGACGCAGCAGACCAGCGCCGCGACAATGTCGAACAGGTATTTTAATGCGGCGCGGCGCATGTCTCGCGGAGCGCCCGAGATATAGGCGGCGGGAGCGTCCGCGATGTGGGCGAGAGAGGTATGTTCGGGGTTGAAGCCATCGAGATCGAGGACAAGGATGATTTCATGCGGCAGTTTGCGCAGGCGATCAATCATCGTTCGCACGCGGGTCTGTGCGGTGGAGGTCACGGTCACGACGATGCGGTCCACTTCAGGCAGGCGAGGCCAGGCGAGCAGATCGTCGATGCCGCCGAGGAAGGGCGCGTCGCCCATCGGCTGCGGCGAACGGCCGGCGCGGTCGTCGAAATAGCCGAGGATGTTGAGTTCACGCAGGCGGGCATTGCGCGCGACGATGCTGGACGCGGCCTGCGTCGCGCCCACGATCACCACATTGTCCGACAGAAGACCGGCGCGCGTGAGCGCGCGGACGACGGCCTGATAGATGGCGTGCAGCGCGATCAGCGCGATGGCGGTGACGGCCGAAAGACGGATCATCAGCGCCGGGTCCGCAGCCCTGAGCACGATGCCGGCAGCCGCGACCAGCGCAATCAGCGCGACGCCCGCCGCGGCGACGCGCAGGAGGTGGCCGGCGACAGAAGCGGCATAGCCGAAACGGTATCCTCCCGCGAGCCATACGCCAGCGAAGCCGGCGGCCGGGAGCAGGATATAGGGATAGACGCCGATCAATGGCATGCGCAGAAGATCAGCGCCCGACGCCATAGCGAGCCATAACGTCAGCAGGATCAGCACGGACGCATCGATGGTGCGCGCGATATAGCGGACAGCGCCACGGTTCAGCAGGCGGTGACGGCGTGCGGGAGGCGTGTCTGCGGCGGTGGTGTTGCAAACAGCGGCGGACGCAGGTGCGGCGCCGGACGACACGGCGCCCGTTGCATCCATCCATGTCAGGCGTTCGGCGCGCATCACGTTATCCGGTCGATCGTCGGATCAGTGTTACCGGATCAGAGTCAAAACCGGCTTAGGCGGATTGGTGAAATTCGCTGCATCGGGTTTTGGCGCGGGGCGGGGTAGCAAAGGGATCAGTGCTGTGAGCAGCGCAAACCCTGCGCCGAGCAGGAAAAACCCGTCGCGGAAGGCGAATGTCTGCGCCTGCGCCCATGCCAGTGTTGAAAGATTGGCTCCTGCGTTCAGGGCGTGGGGAACGGATGACAAGGTCTCGTTAATACCTGCGGCCAGCGGTACGGCGTGAAAAGCGGCGCGTTCCTGCACCACCACCGAGAGCGCGGCCACGCCGAGCGCACCGCCAACCTGTGTTAGAAATGTGAGCGCAGGCGCGGCGAAGATGATGAGCGAAGGATCCGCCGCGCGCATGGCGCAGGCGTGCGTGGGCGGCAACAGAACGCCGATGGCGAAACGGTTGAAGGCGATCAACCCCGCCATGAACGTGAAGGACGTCGCCGCCGTAACGCCCGACAGGAGCATGGCGGACAGTGCGAACATGCCTGCGCCAGCGATAAGAACGCCTTGTGGGGGAAGCTTGTCGGCCAGGCGGCCGGACAGGGGGAAGGCGAGGATCATCGCCAGTCCGGCGGGCAGCATCACTTGCCCCGCCGCGAGCGGTGTCATGCGTTGCGCGGTCTGGACGAACATCGGGATGAGGTAGGTGGAGCCATAGACCGCGACACCGCTGAACAGAATGACGAGGCCCGCCGCTGCGAAGGCAGGGGTTGTGAACAGGCGCAGGTGGAGGAGCGGGTAAGGCTGCCGGGCCTCCCATGCGAGAAAGCCGAGCGACGCCCCTGCGGCGGCGAACATGCGCAGCTGCGCCTGCGCGGATGACCATCCTTCGCGGTGTCCGACGGCGAGCGATTGCAACGTCATCGCCAGCGCGATGACCAGGAGGGCGAGCCCGGCGATATCGAGCGGCGGAATTGGTGCGCGGCGCGGGCGGCGCGGCAGGCTGCTGGCGGCGAGCGTCACGGCCGCAGCGATTGCCGGGAGCGTGGCGACGAAGACGACGCGCCAGTCGAACCTGTCGATCAGCGCGCCGCCAAGCACGGGGCCGAGGGCGGGCGAGGCGATCACGGCGAGCGCATAAAGGCTGGTCATGCTCGCGCGCCTGTCTGGTGGGGCGTGGCGATGGATCAGGATCATCGCCATAGGCTGCACGAGCCCTGCGCCGGCACCCTGCATCACGCGCGCGGCGATGGCGGTTTCAAAGCCGCTACTGCCCGCGCCAACCACGCTGCCGGTTGCGAACACGGCCATCGCAGCAAGGAAGGCGCCTCGCATCCCGAGCACGGCGGTGACCCATGTGTTCAGCAACATGCATGCGGTGGACGACACCAGGAAAGCGGAGGAGAGCCACTGCGCCTCCTCCTGGCCCAGTGAGAACGCGCCGATCACGGAGGGCATCGCGACATTCACCACCGTCGCGGCCGTCATCGTGCCCACCGCACCGCCAGCCAGCGCCCACAGCGCGAGCGGCAGGCTGCGCGGGGATTCAGCGTCCATCGTCGTTAGCCCGAATCCGCACGCGGGCCAGTGCGCCGGGACGCAGCGGCGGGTGCGGATCATCCAGTGCGATGCTGACGGGGACGCGCTGGCTCACGCGCGTGAAGACCCCAGTGGGGTTCACGACGGGAAGGAGTGCGAACTCGCTGGCGGCTGCATCGCGGATACGTGTGACGTGGCCCTTGAAGCTGCGGCCGGGGAGAGAGTCGAACTCCACGCGCACGCGCGCCCCGGTCAGCACGCGTGCGATATCCGCCTCGCGGATATTGGCCTCCACCCACGACGCTGATGGATTATGCAGCAGAGCGATACGCTGGCCCGGTTCGATCCTCTCGCCGGGTTTGGCGAAGACGTCGTCGATCACGCCAGCCAGCGGGCTGGTGAGGGTGTGCCGCGTCACCAGCAATTGTTGCAGGGCGATCTGTTTCTGTAGCGCGCGGGCTTCGATTCCGGCGGCGTCGGCTGCGCGGGCCGCGATATCGGTTTCGGCCGATAGCGCGCGGGCTTCGTGGACGCCGGAATAGCTCGCCTCCATCTCTCGTTGAGCGCGGGTTGCGGCATGCGCCGCCAGATCGCGCTGCGCGGCGGACTGTTCCAGCGCCGCGTCAGGTGAAAGGCCGCGCTGGTGCAGCAGCGCGATGCGGTGGTGGTGCGCGTTCGCTTCGGTGAGCGCAGATTCCGCCTCGGCCAGCCGCGCGCGGGCGGCGGCGACATCCGAGCGGCGCGCGCTGATGCGGCTGTCTCCGGCGGCGTTGAGCATGCGCGTGCGCAGCGTCTGGCCTTGCGCGTCACTCTCCAGCGCCTCGAAGCGAAGCGTCAGCGTGTCGAGCGCCAGTTCCGCCTCGCGCGCATCGAGCCGCGCAAGCACCGCGCCTTCGTCAACCACATCGCCAGGCCTGACTGGACGTTCGATCAGCCGTCCCGGCATGTCCGCGGAGATCGTCACCATGTCGGCGCGCACACGTGCGTCGTTGGAGCGGACATGCAGCGCCTGGTCGATCAGCCAGAGGCCGAACGCGCCCGCGAGCGCCAGCCCCATGGCGGCGAGCAGCGTGCGGGGCGAGAGCTGGGGAAACCGGAGAAGGGTGATGCTCTGGATCATGAGGCGGGCGGCGTCTCCCTTTGCGTGGTGCAACTGAGGGTTGTGCCGGGAGAGAAAGCTTTTCCGCCGCTGAATCCTATCAGGGTTTTCCCTGGACGGTTCCTTAACAGCAAAACGGCCCGCCTGATCTCAGGCGAGCCGTTTGATCTGGTCGTCCTGGCGGTATGAGGTCAGGACTTGGCGTAGTTGATGATGCAGCCGTCGGCCATGGCGTGGATGGCGGGAACCGGCTTGCCCGCCAGCACCGCGTCGAGAACCTGACGCGTATATTCGTTGTCGGCTTTGGCTTTCTCGCGGCCATAGGTCAGCCGGTCGCTGAGCGGGCCGTGATAGAGCACTTTCCAGGTCTTGGGTTCGACGATGAAGACTTCGGCGGTACGCACCGCGCCCAGTTGCTTGCCGACGGCTTGCGTCGGGTCTTTCAGCACCGGCATGGTGAGCCCGAATTTCTCGGCTTCGGCGGCGATCATCTCCGGTTTGTCGTGCATGTTCGAGTTGATCATCAGGAATTCAACGCCCTTGGCCTCATACTCCGCCTGAACGGTTTTGAGATCTGGCGTCATTTTCTGGACGATGGGGCAGCCGACGCCCTGCATGACCATGACCAGCGCCTTGGGGTTCGTCTTGGCGTAGAGTTCGTGGGTGGCGCCCTTCTGGTCCACCAGCTTGAAGTTGGCGGCCTTCGCCGGGGCATGGGCGCCGGGCGGCTGGGCCTCGGCCTGGGTGGCGGGGCCGGTGGATTCGCCCGAGCAGGCGACCAGTCCGATAACAGCGAGGCCGAAAGCGGCGGCGATGTTGCGCAGTTTCATGGTTGGGCCCTCCAATCATGTCCGGGCATCGAGCCCGGGTGGTCCCGGCGGCGCCGGGCGGTCTGATCCCTATATCGGTGACCAATCTGACAGCGTCAAACCAGAGCAGCACCAAAGCACTGCATTGTGTACGTTTTTGAGGGCAGGCGCGCCCGGCCGTGAACGGCGGACCATCACCCCAAAAGAAAACAGGCGGCCGAAGCCGCCTGTTCCCAGTCTCTACGGTATCGCGAAGTCTAGAAGGTCGCCTTCACGCCGATCTCGAACGTGCGGCCCAGCGCGTCCACGCCAAGGCGCGGATCGTAGCCGAACTCGGCGCGCACGAATGGCGGCTCCGAATCGAGGATGTTGGCGACGGTCGCCGACAGACGGAGATTGTCCGTGATGTCGAAGAGGTAGGTCGCGTCGAAAATCAGCGACTCGTCTATTTCCTTGCCGTTGAGCGACTGACCGATCGGCGTGGTCGTGCCGGGCAGGTAAGCCGTCAGGTTGGCATAGGTGCGTTCATCCGTGATGCCCGACACATACTTGGTCGTCAGACGCACGTTGTGGCGGTCCAGATTATAGTTCACGAAGGCGTTGGCACGCCATTCGGGGGCCGCGAAGGTCACCGAGTTGAAGTTCAGGAAGCCCAGACGATCGTCCGCCGGCGCCACGACCAAACCGTCCAGCGACTTCGCAGTCTGGACCAGTTCCGTCATGTAGGTGCCGTTGACGCCGATAGTCAGGTCGCCGTCGCCGACCGGCAGTTCGTATTGAACCTGGAAGTCGAACCCTTCGACGATCTGCCCCGGGCCGTTGCCGATTTCAGTCTGCACAACGTTGATATCCGAGGCGCGCGTCGTGGCTCCGCAGACTCCACCGGGCGATGTCGCGGTGTCATTGAGACGTACGCGAGCAATCAGCGGGTGGGCGCAATCCGCCAGCGCCGTGCCGTTGTTTACGGCAGCCGGAGCGCCACTGATCGGCGTTCCATCCTGGTTGACGAACGCAACGCCACCTGACGTGAACCGGAACACCGCGTTGGCGATCTCGTTCGGCGTCACCACCTGACCGATCTCGCCTTCAGTTTCGATGCTGAAGAAATCCACGATGATGCTGAGGTCGTGATCCCTAGAGAAGCCTTGCGACTGCCAGATCGCGCCGATGTTCCAGGCTGTGGCGGTTTCGGGCTGAACGTCTGTGCGAGTGACTTCCTGGGCGGCGAGCCAGTTGTTATTCACACGGGTGTAGGCGCGAACGATGTTGGAAATGTTGCCCGGGTTCAGCGTGATCGGCGGCGCCGTGAAGTTGGTTCCGTACGAACCGCGGATGGAGAGCGGTCCGAAGACATCCCACTTGCCCGATGCTTTGTAGATCGTGTCGCTCAGCCCGCCAGAGAACTCCTCGCGGCGAACCGCGAGTTGGAAGTTCAGCGCGTCGAGGATCGGCAGCTGCAACTCGCCGAAATAGGACTTGCTCTGCTGATCGTAGTAGTCGGGCGGATTGGTGCCGTAGAAAGTGAACGGACCCGTGCCGCCTAGCGTGGTGCAGTCCGGATAACCCGGATAGGTGCCAGGCAACTGGTCCGGATACGCGCAGGGAATGTTGCCGTTGTAGAAGTCGCTGGGAACGATCTGACGGCTTTCCTGTTGACGGGCCTGTGCGCCGAGAGCCCAGCCCGGCTCCCCGCCCGGAAGCTCGAACGGCATCCGGCCGCTGAACACCAGATCGTAGGTGATGCTGTTGATTGTCGTCTCGGCCAGACGATCACCAAAGAGCCAGCCAACCAATTCGTTCGGGTTCTCGTAGCCGGGAATATAGTTCGGGTTCGTCAGACCGAGTTCGGGCTGATTGCGGTAGGAACTCGAGAAGGGATTGTACCAGAGACAGCCGTTCAGGCCAGCAGCCGCGGGATTTTGGATACCGGGCCGCGTACTGTCGAGGTCGACCGCGTTGCAATTCGGGCCGCCGAAGCCGTTCAGCGCGTCCTGCAGGCGGAAGCCCAGAATGTCGCCCTCATTGTATTCCGAGATCGACTGATTGTAGGTCACGCCGAAATCGTAATTTACGACGTCGCCGATATCGCCATCAAGCCCGGCGCTGACACGCCAGACCTGGTTGTCGATCTCGGCAGCATTGCCGAAGCCCTGGCCTCGTCCGCCGACCGGGTTGCCCTGGTGGGCGAGGGGGCGGAGGAGGAGGATGTCGTAGCGGCCCGTGCCGGCCGGTGCCGTGTAGCCCGTTCTGGCCAGAAACTCCGGCAGATACGGGTTGGTCAGCGGCACATAGTACTGGAACGTCGCGCCGGCGCCGGGCGCCGGGCCTTGCGTCGTCGGCAGAGACGGCGAAGCGAATTGCTCGGGCACCAGAACCTGGCCGTACGTGACGTCGGCGTGGAAGTTCATGTTGTCCGAGATCGCGGTGTTGATCTGCGCGAACGCGCGGAAAATATCCTGATCTTCGACCAGGTTGTAGTATGAGGAATAGCCATATTGGCACTGGACGCCGCCGGTAGCGGCCGGGTCATAAACCCCGCCTTGCGACTCGCAGCTTGCCTGCGTGAAGTCGAGCGGACCGGTTGCAGCGAGCAGCGTGCCGCTCGCCGTTGCGGGGTAGTAGCGCGCAAGGTTCGTCAGTGGCGACCACGGCGCCGGGTTATAGGCGTAGGGCAGGAACGCGAATTCGCGGTCTTCCGGCTCCAGGCGCGAGCGATGCTCGTATTCTAGAGCCCAGAGGAAGTTGGAGTCGCCCTCGCCGAAGCCGCCGAGAATGCCGATGTCATATTCGCCATTCGTGTCGGCGACATACTTGTAGTTGGCGTTGACCTCAAGGCCAACGAAATTGTCGCGCGTGATGAAGTTGACGACGCCGCCCACGGCGTCGGCGCCGTAGGTCACGGCCGCGCCGTCCTTCAGGATTTCCGTGCGCGCCAGCGCGATGCCCGGAATGTTGGATAGGTTTTCGCTCATCCGGCGGCCGTTGAGCAGCGTCAGCGTCTTGTCCGTGCCAATGCCCCGCAGGTTGAAGGCCGGCGAGCCAGTAAGGTTGCCGCCGCCAAAGTAGTTGGATTCACCCGTGGTCGGGCCGGAGATCGTCAGTTCCTTGGCGAATTCGAGTGCGGTGGGCGCGCCCGACCGCTCCATGTCTTCCTGGGTGAAGACTTCGACCGGCAGCGCCGCGTCTTCGGCCGAGCCGGCGATCAGTGAGCCGGTGACGATAACCCGGTCGGTCGGGGCGGCGTTCTGAGGAGCCGCCGCAGTCTGCGCAACCGGTGCGCCGGCCTCTTGCGGGCCTGAAACCTGAGTAACATTGACCGTTTGAACTTGCTGGGCCCAGGCCGGGAATGCTCCGGCCAAACCGACGATGATCGCAGCGCTGGACGCGCTGCGGAGCGTGAATTTCATATTGCAACCTCCCCTGCAGAGTCTGTTTGCGACTCTTCGATTTTAAGTTTTTGCGCGATTGTGAATGAGCGTCAATCGAACTTGGGGAATGCTCGCACTAACTGTCGAGATATAAGCGGAACTCTAATTCCGTTGACGTTAAGGTATGGTCAAAATCTTCATGTGGACGCGACGTCAGCGTCTTGAGGGTTCCGGCATCGTCAACTTGCGGCGGCATAAATTGGCGGTCTGCCGTTGCGTGAATGTCGCACTTCCGGCGACCGGGGGCATGCTTTGACGCACCCAGAATGAAAACGGGCGGCCACAAAGGGCCGCCCGTGAGTCGAAGGTTGCTGTTTGGTCTGAGCGATCAGAATTTCTTCGTCACGCCGACTTCGACCTGCCGTCCGCGGGGGTTGCCGATGCCCGGGTAGTAACCCGTGCGGCCCTGGGCAGCCATGGGATCCTCATCAAACACGTTGAGAATCGTCAGCCGCAGATCCAGATCCTGCCAGAACGGCGCAGAGTAGATGTAGTTGAAGTCGTATTCGATATGGTCATCAGCGAAGACGCCGTACGTGCTGTAGGTATGTGGCACGCCGGCGACAGTGCTGAGCGCGATCGGCGTGAACACACCGGTCGGAGCATCCCAGATCTCGTTGTAAATGCCAGAAGTGAAGTTGGCGCGCAGGCTGACGTTGTGTGCGCTGTTCCGCCAGCTGACGGTCGCGTTGGCCTTGATCTCCGGGAAGGAGCCGCACCCGGCGTTGCGCGTACTGAAGTTCGCAAGTCCGAGGCAGTCAGCGTCCCCGGCGAACTGCACGCCAGCGATGTCGTAAGCTGTACGTTCGTACTCAAGGTTCTGCGTGGCGGTGAGGTTGACGCCGAGATCGCCACTGAAGAAGGGGTGGACGAAGTCGAATTCAAAATCGACGCCGCTGGTGTTGAAGCCTGGGCCGTTCTGCGTGAACAGCAGGATATCTTGCAGATCCGCCGAACTCGTCACGCCGCCCACGCAGGCGCCGGAGGAGAAGACGAGGAAGGCCGACAGCGGGTGACATTGACCGCCACCGACATCGAGCACCGTCTGCGCCGCACCGGCTCCAGCATTCGCCTGTCCGAAGACGGCGTTGAGGATCGGCGTGGTCGTCGTCGTGGTGATCTCGTTGGTGCGCTCGATCGCCCAGTAGCCGACGGTGGCCCGCACGCGAGCGTCGCCGATATTGGCGTTGTAGCCCACGCCGAAGCTCATCGTTGCGTCTTCTTCGGGCTCAAGATCGTTGGCGATGGTGCGGATGCTGGCAGCTTCCGTACCCGTACCGAAGCGGGTGCTGGTCGATACGGTGCTGAAGAACTGCTCGCCCGGGTTGAAGTCGAGCGCAGATTCCATCCTGAAGTTGGTGCCGTAGGACGCGCGGAGATAAAGGTTGTCCGTCAGGTCATACTTGCCGGCGACGCTGTAAATGTCGCCCACCACTTTTCCGCCGTTGTACTCTTCGCGCCGGATCGACGTAGAGACGTTGAAGCGGTCCGTGATGGGGAGTTGGAACTCCGCATAATACGAGAGCGTCTGCGAGTCACCGTAGTCAGGCGACAGGCGGCCGCCATGGAAGAAGGGGCCTGCGCCGTTGCAGCCACGACCGCCTTGGGTTGCGACCGGGCTGGCCGGGCTTTCTTCCACGCTGCGATCCGGGAAGGGGCAGTAGGACATCTGCAGCGCTTCTTCGTCGGAATCATCCGCGATTGGCGTGTCGCGCGACTCGACCATCCGCCACTGCATACCAGCGGCCCAGCCGATCTCGCCGCCAGGCAGCTGGATGCTGTCCGGGAGCGCGCCCGACCATGTTGCGTCGAAGGTCGACGAAGTCAGGTTGTTCTCGTTGATGCGGTCGCCCGTCAGCCAGTCGATCAGATCCACAGGGTTTTCATAACCGGAAGGACGCGGTGTCGCGTTCGGTCCGAGCACGGGGAGCGTGTTGGGGAACATAGGGTTGGGTTGCCCCGTGACGATGCCGGTGGCGTAGGCGCTGGCGAACGGGTTCAACCACTGGCAGCCATTGGTGCCGGGGGCTGTATCGCTCTGGATGCCGATCGTGCGGTTGAACGCGGCGGCCGTCGAGAAGTCAGTCGCAACCTGGTCAATCGCTTTGCAATCCCGGCCGCCATAGCCGAGCAGGGCGTTCTGGATGCGCGAGACGAAGTAGTTCGGCTCCTGCGACGTCCACAGATACTGGTTGTACTGGGCGGCGTAGTCATAGCTGATCCCGTTCAGGAAGCTCAGCATGCCCTCGCTTTGGAATTCACCCTTCACACCGGCGTTGAACATCAGGCGTTCACGTTGGGATTTTTCCTGACGCAAGCCGTTGTCGAAGTAGG
The DNA here is from genome assembly GCA_964550535.1 of uncultured Rhizobium sp. Classification (GTDB taxonomy): domain Bacteria; phylum Pseudomonadota; class Alphaproteobacteria; order Caulobacterales; family Hyphomonadaceae; genus UBA7672. Next base: position 6,908 of record CAZJZQ010000009.1, on the reverse strand, counting down.
GGTTGCCGCCCGCGACGAACGGACGCCAGGCAGAAGATGCATACAGCGCGCTGGTTGCGGGAAGCGCGGTCGTACCGGTCCGGGCGATGAAATCGTCGATAAACGGGTTGCGGGTGCCAGATCCTGCGATCGGCGTGCCCGAAGTCGTGGTGCCCGGATCGGTGTAGGTCATTACCTCGACAGGAATGACATAAAAGCAGCTGCTGGCGCAGGAAAGTGCGGAGACTGCCGAGTCCGTTGCGCGAACCCCGGCCACCAATGGCGAGTCGGACGGAATGCGGTTGATGACCGTTTCCGTCTTGCTGTAGGTCGCATCGATGTGGAATTCCATGGTGTCCGTGAGGTCAGCATTGAATTCCGCGAATGCGCGACTGATCGTCGTGTCATCGACAAGGTTCTGGAAGGCGTATTGCGGGAACCGGCAGGACGTGTCCGGGATCGCAGCCGAGCCAAGGTTGGCGTTAGGCTGCTGGACGTTGCCGATCTGACCGCCCAAGCCTTCGCAAGCTGCGCGAGCGGCAGGGCCGACGCTGCCCGGCAGGTCGTTGATGGTGGGGCTAATGGTGGTGGTTGAAGCCGCCGTCAGGAAGTTGGCGGACGGCTGGAAGCGGCCCGGGTTGCCGTTCACGAGGAACTGGGTCGATCCCGCAACGGTCGACCAGAGGGCCGGGTTCACGTCGAAGGGAGCAGAAGCGTAATCACGCTTCGTCTGCATCATCGGCTCTTCGTGGAAGTGCGACAGCGAGACGAGCAGGTTGGACGCATCGCCAACCCAACCGGTCATGAAGTCGACTTTGTAGCCGCCTTCGCCGCCTTCATACATGTTGCGTTCGATGGTGATTTGCGGCGCATCGATGTCGCGACGGGTACGGAAGTTGATAACGCCGCCCACAGCGCCGGCGCCGTAGGTGGTCGAAGCGCCGTCCTTCAGGACTTCAACAGCCTGCAGCGCTTCCACCGGGATGGTGTTCAAGTCGGCGCCGAAGCCGCCATTCGTGGTCGCCAGGCGGCGGCCGTTCATCAGCAGCAGCGTGCCGCTGGGGCCCTGACCGCGAAGGTCGGCGTTGGCAAAGCCCGAGCCGGAGGCAACCGCAGGGTTGGACTGGCCGAACATGTCGGACGGAGCCGAGCCGGTCAGCGAGCGCACAAACTCGCTGACACTGGGCGAACCGCGGTTTTGCAGGTCTTCAGCCGTGAATACATCGACCGGTTTGGCCGAGTTTTCAGGGGCGGTGGCGATAAGCGAGCCGATGACGACGACGCGGTCGGTCGAACTCGATTCGCCAGCCGGAGTGATCTGGTCGGCGCCGGTGGTCTGACCTGCCTGAGCCTGATTTGTTTGTTGGTTCGTAGTGACGGTTTGTCCGGCTTGCTGGGCAAACGCGGACTGTAAGCTAGCGAGTCCAAGCACCAAAGCGACGCCGGACACGCCGCGAAGCGTGTTCTTCATTTGGATTTCCTCCCCGAGTGAGCCAAGTTTTTATGGCTTCTGACGGAACTCTTAGAGCGGAATCGCGTGACGTCAACAACTGTTACGTTCCGGTAACCGGCGGTTTCCATCCGGAAGCGTGGATTCGCTTGTCAGATGCTCAGTATGTTGTGGATGTGTGACGTGACGGACACACAGGCTTCCGCGCGGCATTCACTCTTGCGCCGTCCGGCAATATCGCTAGGAGTGCCGCTTCGCTTGACGCAGGCGCCAAGCGGAGAGGTGGCCGAGTGGTCGAAGGCGCGCCCCTGCTAAGGGCGTATACGGGAAACTGTATCGAGGGTTCGAATCCCTTCCTCTCCGCCAGCGGCGTATTTTCCCTGGTGCCGGCGAGTCTTCTTAGCGCTCAGTGAGCCGCTGCGATTGCGGCCAGTGCGGAATCCATCGCGAGAATAGCCGATCCGGAATGCGAGGGGCGGTCGTTGGCGTAGGCCGCGAAGACCAGTGTTTTACCGCTCGCCGCCGTCAGGAATCCCGCCAGCGTGTTGGTGGCGTTGAGCGCCCCTGTCTTTGCGAAAATGGCGCCCTGCAACGGTGTGTTCGCGAATCTTCGTGACAGCGTTCCATCGACGCCGCCAGCCGGGAGCGTTGCGCGCCAGGCCTCGCCCCAGGGCTGGCGCCGGGTCCACAGCAGGAAACGCGTCATGCCGCGCGGGCTGATGCGGTTGTAGGTGGACATGCCGGAGCCGTCGAACACCTCCGCCTCGTGAGGCGGTACGCCTGCGCGCGCCAGCATCGCGTTCACAACCGCCAGCCCGTCCGCCGATGAGCCGCCGCCGGTGATCAGGCCGAGGCGGCGCAGCACCACTTCCGTGTGCAGATTCTGTGACACCTTTGCGGAGTGACGGAGGCTCTCCGCCAGCGGCGGCGGCAGAATGCGGGCGATCTCCGTGCCGGGCAAATTTCTCGCCGGCGGAGGTGCATCCCCTCGCGCCGCCGGGTCGTCGTGCAGCGCAGGCGGGCGATGCCGCGCCAGCACTTCGCCCTCTACCGCTATGCCGAGTTCCTCAAGCCGTTGCCTGAAGCGCCAGGCGGCGACGATTGCGGGGTCGTGGACGCCAATCGTCAGTATCTGGGTGGGCGAGCCCGCAGGCATACGGCCAAACACGCGAACCTCGCGATCGCCGGGAAGGAGGTGGATGCGAAGGTCGGCGTCGCCCGTCTCTGTCGTGACCACGTCGTTGACGAGGGAATAGAAGTCATCGCCTTCACGCCACACGGCCGCCGCCGGCTGATCTGGCGTCGCGCCCGGGGACACCCGGATCGCGAGTTCATTGTCGTTCACGACAAGCGCAGAAACCGCTGTGCCAGAGCGGCTACTGAGGTTGTTCCAACTCCAGCCCGGCCCCCACCTCTCGTCAGGGAACAGGGTATCGTCGCCGATAATGTCGCCCACGCGGGTCAGCCTGTTCTGCATCACGATCCCGGCCAGCGCAGACAGGCAGTTCCGCATGCAGCCGGCCCGGTCAGACAGCGTGGCGTCACCGCCGCCCACCAGCACCAGATCCGGGGGCGCGTCGCCATTGCCGGGGACGAGGCGCACCGATGCGCCGGTTGACGGATCGGGCAGGCCGATACCTGTCAGTGCATCGAACGCTGCGGCCGTGGTGAATATCTTGGTGTTGGACGCGGGGAGGAACCTGTCGTCGGGCCGCACCGAGAAAACGGTTTCACCGTCGAGTGTGAGCACCAGCATGCCCCATCGCGTGCCGGTCAATTCCGGTGCGGCCAGCAAATTCCGCGCTTCCTGATGCGCGCGCGTAGCGCAGGCCGATAGGGTGAGCAGGGCAAGGAAGCCCAGCGCCGCGCGGAGCCATGCGCCATGGGCCCGTGCGGCCGGAAGCGATGCGTATCGCTGCGGGAGCCGGGCCTGCGGGGCTGCCGTCATGCGTCTCTCCATGGGTCAGTCTGCCTAACTGAATGGCGCCGCGGGCGGGCATGCGCCAGTGCTGGCGGGCCGGATCGTCACAGATGGTTTGACGGCGGCGGGGGAAGCATGAAAAGTCATCGCGGATGGCGGGCGGAGTTGCACCAGGAGGCGGGTCGCGGACGCATGCTTGAAGTGTTGGGCGTATCGCGTCGCGTCGGCGCCGAAAACCACCTAAACGACATATCCCTCCGGCTGCCGCGCGGCACGCTGAACGTGCTGTTGGGGCCAACCCTCGCTGGCAAGACCACGCTGATGCGCGTGATGGCCGGGCTGGACAAGGCCACCTCCGGATTCGTGCTGTTCGATGGGGCGGATGTTACGGCGGCGCCTGTGCAGCGCCGCAATGTGGCGATGGTCTATCAGCAGTTCATCAACTACCCGACGCTTACCGTGCGCGAAAATATTGCTTCACCGCTGCGCGTGAAAGGTATGACGCATTCGGCCGTGCTGCGCGAAGTGCGCCGGGTGGCCGAATTGCTGCGGCTTGAGCACTATCTCGACCGCAAGCCTGGGGAGCTGTCAGGCGGACAGCAGCAGCGCGTCTCCCTCGCGCGGGCTCTGGTGAAGAAGGCTGGCCTTATCTTGCTCGATGAACCGCTGGCCAATCTCGATTACAAGCTGCGCGAAGAACTGCGCGCCGAACTGCCGAAGCTGTTCGCGGAGTCGGGCGCTGTCGTCGTGTACGCCACGACTGATCCTGCGGAGGCGTTGTTGCTGGGCGGCGCCACGGCGGCGATGTGGGAAGGCCGGATCACGCAGTACGGGCCAGCCTCCACAGTGTATCGCCACCCGGAAGACCTGACGACGGCGCGGATATTTTCCGATCCGCCGCTCAACGTGTTGCCTGTCAACGCCAGCAATGGACGGACGTGGCCGCGCGTTGGCGATGCTGAGGCGTGCACGCTGGGGCCGCTGCCCGATGGCCGGTGGAGGCTCGCTTTCCGTCCGCACCACATCAAGGCGGGCAAGGGGGATGAACGGACGCTGCGCTTCCGTGTGCGCGTGTTGTCGACCGAGATCACCGGTTCGGAAAGCTTCATCCACCTCGCAATCGGCGATGAGCGGTGGGTGATGCTGGCGCACGGGGTAGATGCGCCGGCGGTGGGGGCCATGCTGGAGGTGTATGTCGAGCACCGCCACGTCATGACGTTCGATGACGAAGGCGCCACCGTGCGTCTGCGGCAGGCGGCCTGACCATGGCGCGCATCGAACTTGAAAATCTGCGCCACGCCTACGGTTCTGCTCCGGCCAGCGATGCGGACTATGCGTTGAAGCGCGTGCATCACGCGTTCGATGATGGTGGGGCTTATGCGCTGCTTGGGCCTTCGGGGTGCGGGAAGACCACGCTGCTCAATATCATCTCGGGCCTCGTGCATCCAAGCGAGGGCAAGCTGTTGTTCGATGGCGAGGATGTGACAGCCAAGCCGACGGCCGCGCGCAACATCGCGCAGGTTTTTCAGTTTCCCGTGATCTACGACACGATGACTGTGCGCGAGAACTTGATGTTTCCTCTGCGCAATCGCGGGATGAAACGCGCGGAGGCGCGCAAGCGCGTGGACGAGATTCTATCCGGCATCGGTCTTGCCGGCATTGCTGACAAACGCGCACGGGGGCTGAGCGCGGATCAGAAGCAGAAAGTATCTCTGGGACGCGGTCTTGTCCGCTCGGACGTTGCCGCCATCCTGTTCGATGAGCCGCTGACCGTGATCGACCCGCAGATGAAGTGGGAGTTGCGCACGCAACTCAGAGCGCTGCACGACCGTTTCCGCCGCACCATGATCTATGTGACGCACGACCAGACGGAGGCGCTGACCTTCGCTGACAAGGTGGCGGTCATGTACGAGGGGGAGATCGTGCAGATCGGCACGCCGGAAGAACTGTTCGCGCGCCCCGGTCATACCTTTGTCGGCTATTTCATTGGCTCGCCCGGCATGAATGTGTTGCCTGCGACGCTGGACAGCGTTGTCCACCAGCTTGGGCCTCAGGCAATCGCACTGGCCGCCGCCGCGAAAGTGTCGCCCGAGAAGAAAATGGAGTTGGGAGTCCGGCCTGAACATGTGCGTGTGGGCTCCGAGGGCATACCCGTGCGCGTCGAGCGCGTGGAGGATGCGGGCCGGCTGAAGATCGTCCGCGCGAAAGTCGAGGGCCATGACATCGCGGCCATCGTCAGCGAGGACGCCAACATCCCGGCGGAAGCGCATCTGAGCTTCGCCCCTGCGGGCGTTCATCTTTATGCGGACGGTTGGCGTATCGGGGCGGGGGGGGCGCAATGAAGACGATCAACCAAAAGGCATGGTTCCTCGTCTTGCCGGTTCTTCTGCTGGTGGCGTTCTCGGCGCTCATCCCGTTGATGACGGTGGTGAACTATTCTGTGCAGGACACGTTCGGGAACAATCAGTTCTTCTGGGCTGGAACGGTCTGGTACGAGCAGGTGTTGCAGTCGGAACGGTTCTGGAATGCGCTCGCCCGCAATCTGGTCTTCTCCGCCACCATCCTCGCGATCGAGATTCCGCTGGGCGTGTTCGTCGCGCTGAACATGCCGCGCAAGGGGTGGGGCGTGCCGCTTTGCCTCGTGCTGATGGCGTTGCCGCTGCTGATTCCGTGGAATGTGGTGGGGACGATCTGGCAGGTGTTCGGCCGGGTCGATATCGGTCTGCTGGGTTCGGTGATGAACCAGCTGGGCGTCGATTATAACTACGTCCAGGATCCGGTGGATGCGTGGGCGACGCTGATCGTGATGGATGTCTGGCACTGGACCAGCCTCGTCGCGCTGCTGGCCTATGCCGGGCTCGTCTCCATTCCCGATGCGTATTATCGCGCAGCGCGCATCGACGGCGCCAGCGGGTGGTCGGTGTTCCGGCATATCCAGTTGCCCAAGATGGGGCGGGTGCTGACCATCGCCGTGCTGCTGCGCTTCATGGACAGCTTCATGATCTATACCGAGCCCTTTGTGGTCACAGGCGGCGGGCCGGGCAACTCGACCACCTTCCTCTCCATCGATCTGGTGCAGATGGCGGTGGGCCAGTTCGATCTTGGCCCCGCGGCGGCGATGTCGATCGTTTACTTCCTCATCATCCTCACCCTGTCCTGGGTGTTCTACACGGTGATGACGCGCAACGACGCCAAATCGGACGTGGGAGGGAGCGAATGAGCCGGATACGCCTGAGCTGGATCGTGCCCGCGATCTACATCCTGTTCCTGATGCTACCGATCTACTGGCTCATCAATATGAGCTTCAAGACGAACCAGGAGATCACGGCTGGCGTATCATTGTGGCCGAATGCGCCGACGCTGCGCAACTATATGGTCATCTTCACGGACCCCAGCTGGTATTCCGGCTATATCAATTCGATCAGCTATGTCGCCCTGAACACAGTCATCTCGGTGGCCGTGGCGTTGCCGGCGGCCTATGCGTTCTCGCGCTACCGGTTTTTTGGCGACAAGCATCTGTTCTTCTGGCTGCTGACCAACCGCATGGCGCCGGTGGCG
>CAZJZQ010000008.1:39979-46263 GCA_964550535.1 uncultured Rhizobium sp. | reverse complement strand
CCTGACGCCGAAAGACGCGGATGCACCTCGCGACCTCCCTCCATCAGGACGGGGTCAGTATGGGGCTGTTGGAGTCTCCGCCGGAGAAATGAGGGGCTATCCTGCGATTTTTGTTTGGGGTTCGCGGCGAAGGAGTTGAATTGGTTGGGGAAGAAAATTCTCGCGGTTCAATCTGTCCTTCGGTTGATCGGGCTGTCAGCGGCGGCCCCCACCGTCTCGCCGCGAAGACGCGGCGATCCACCTCCCCCGCGCTTCGCACGGGGGAGGAAATTCCCCCGGAGTTTTCGGTGTGGTTTTGCTCTGCCGTTTTCCCGCGCATGGGGTTGCTGGCTGGTTGTCATGCAGGTGCGGGCGGGCTAGTTGCTTGGGCGGCGCCGGGCGTCATCACGTTGGGGCGCGTGGTTGGATCAGGGGGATTACCGATGAAATTGAAGCTTTGCGTTGCCGTGCTCGCGGCGATGTTTGTGTCGGCGTGCGGGACGATGGCGTTTACGCCGGTTGAGTATCCGTTGCGCGACGGACTGATTGCGGACAGGCCGGTGAAGGGCTCCGTCACGTTCGCCAACGCCCAGCCGTCAAAGGACGAGGCCATCGTTTACAGCTATGGCGGCTCGAAGCTGGCGACGGACTACAACGCCATCACTCAACTGTTTGTCGAACAGGCGATGAAGGAACTGGGCAAGGCGGGTGCGAGCACGTCAGCCGGGGCGGCGAAGACGATCGATCTGAAGGTGACGGCGCTGAAAAGCACGTACATCGCGTTCTTCTGGAAGAGCGAGATGAAATACACGGCGACGCTGGGCAATGGGCGCACGCTGGACCGGACGATCAACCACGGCACCGGCGGCGGCGTTCACCAGAACCTCAACGGCTCGGTCGCGGATGCGGTGGTGAACCTGCTGAACGATCCGGTTGTTACGGCCTATCTCGCGGAATAGCGCGCGAGGTTTCGCTTTACTGTCCGTTGTGACTGGCGGCCGGACGTCTCGTGATGGGGCGTCCGGCCGTTTGTGTGTTACTGCACCTTCAGCGGCGACTTCGCGAGGACCGGGATTGGGAGGGCCGGGTTTCTGCTGCTGACATCATGCTGTCAGCAGGGCGGTGGCATCAGTTGGGCGGCGGATTTTACAGCCGGAACGGGAGAGCATCATGACGATCGAATTCTGGACCAATCCGATGAGTCGCGGGCAGATCGCGCACTGGATGCTGGAGGAGCTGGGGCAGCCTTACACGGTGAACTGGCTGAGCTGGGGACCGGAGGGCAACAAGAGCGCGGCGTATCTGGCGGTGAACCCGATGGGGAAGGTGCCGGCGATCCGGCACAACGGGAAGGTGGTGACCGAGGCGGCGGCGATCTGCCTGTACCTCGCGGATGTGTTTCCGCAGGCGGGGTTGAAGCCGGGCGCGGATGGGCTCGCGGATTATTATCGCGCGACGTTCTTCGCGGCGGGGCCGTTGGAGCAGGCGGTGACGTCAAAGGCGTTTGGCTGGGATTCGACGGGCAAGGAAATGGCGGCGGGCTTCGGCACGTACGATGCGGCGCTGGATGCGATGGAGGCGATGCTGAAGGGGCGCGATTTCATCTGCGGCGATCAGTTCACGGCGGCGGATGTTTATGCGGGCAGCGCGATCGACTGGGGCATGCAGTTCGGCACGGTGCCGAAGCGTCCTGTGTTCGAGGCGTATGCGGCAAGGTTGCAGGCGCGGCCAGCATATCAGTCCGCGAAGGCGATCAATGGGAAGAAGATGGGAGAGGGGTAGGGGGCGATGCTGCGTCCCGGTGTGGCGGCAGGCGGGAGATGAGCCGTCACTTGGGCTGTGGGCGGGGTTGGGCGGCGGGCTGGCTATCGGGAAGGCCCGGCAAATACTGCTGATGCATCAGGAAATTATCCGTAACCGTAATTACGAGTGTGGTTTTGATACCGCTGCGTCAATCAACCACATAAAGTGCGAGTGATATTCGTTCGCAACCACTTGCCGTCTGCTCCACCATGAATATGAGAGGCGTTCTCAAATTCGGTCGGAAGGGACAGGACGTTGAAAAATCACGGTGGAGCGGGTGGCCGCGTAGCTTTCGGGGCGGTGCTTATGAGCGCCTGCTCGATCTTTGCGATGACGGCGCAGGCGCAGGAAGTCTCCGGTCCGGCGCCGCAGGAGCAGGCCGACCTGGTGGTCGTGACCGCCGCGGGCTTCGAGCAGAAGATCACCGAAGCGCCGGCCAGCATCACGGTGGTGACCGCCGAAGAACTGAAGCAGCGCCCGTACATGACGCTGATCGACGCCGTGGCCGACCTTGAAGGCGTGGACGTGGGCGAGACGTCGGACAAGACCGGCCAGCGCACGATCTCGATGCGCGGCATGGGTTCCGACTACACGCTGATCCTGATCGACGGGAAGCGCCAGAACAACCATGGCGACATCTATCCGAACAGCTTCGGCGGCAACCAGTTCAACCATATCCCGCCGCTGGACACGATCGCGCGGATCGAGGTGATCCGTGGTCCGGCGTCGACGCTGTATGGTTCGGACGCGCTGGGCGGCGTGATCAACATCATCACCAAGAAGGTCGCGGACCGCTGGACCGGTTCGGCCACGGTGAGCCACAGCTTCCAGGAAGACGACCAGTTCGGCGACGACTCGACCGTGGACCTGTTCTTCTCGGGCCCGCTGGTGAGGGACGTTCTGAACCTCAGCCTGCGTGGCAGCTGGTATGAGCGCGATGCGTCCAACCCGGTGTATGCGCCGGTGACGGACCCGGGCGGCGTCTCGCATGACCGCAGCCTCGGCTTCGGCGCGGGCGGCAAGACGGTGGACAACAAGAACATCGCGCTGGGCGGCAGCCTGTCTTGGGTGGTGGCGGACAACCAGCGCGTGGTGTTCGACTATGATACCTCGAAGCAGGAATACGACAACGCCATCAAGATCAACGATGACGGCGTGGAGGAGTATCCGGTCGGTACGGTGGACAATTTCGGCGCCGTGCTGCGCCTCGCCAACTCCGGCCGGATGGAGCCGCGCGCGGGTTACTCTCCGTCGCAGGAATTCACGCGCGACACCTGGTCGGTTTCGCACGAGGGCGAGTGGAGCTTCGGCGACAGCTTCGTGTCGCTGGCGCATGTTGCGACGAACAATGACGGCCGGACGCTGCCCTTCTCTGTGGACGAACGGCAGTCGCTGCAATTGCTGTGGAACGCGGCGTGCGTGAACCTTGGCGGCGTGGTGACGGGCGCTGGAAACTGCGTGCCTCCGGGCGGCGGAACAGCCGCACAGCGCGTCGCGGCTTTCAACAACCAGTCGGAAGCGACGAAGCTGGCCGTCATGCAGGCCAACCTGACGCCGGAGCAGTATGCGCAGATACTGTCCTATCTGCCGCGCGAGAAACGCACGCTGGAAAGCGCGCAATATACGCTGGACGCGAAGCTGAACATGCCGCTCCATTTCGCTGGCGAGCACAATGTCGTGGTGGGCGCGCAGGTGATCCAGGGCGAGCTGAACGACAGCGTGTTCGGCATGGAAGCCGGCACGCCGGGCGGCGCGCAGGAGCACAACATGTACTCCGTGTTCGCCGAGGATACGTGGAAGCCGGTCGAGGCGTTCTCGATCACGGGCGGCGTGCGCTTCGACGACCACGAAGTGTTTGGCGACCATGTGAGCCCGCGCCTGTACGGCGTTTACACGGTGTCGCCGCAGTGGACGATCAAGGGCGGCGTCAGCACGGGCTTCAAGACGCCCAAGACCACGCAGCTCTATGACGGCGTCGTCGGATTCGGCGGGCAGGGCACGTCGCCCATGTTCGGCAACCCCGATCTGAAGCCGGAAACCAGCGTGAGCAGCGAGATCGCCGTTTACTGGCAGGCGGCCAGCGCCGGTCACAACTTCAACCTGACGGTGTTCAACAACGAGTTCGAGGACAAGATCACCTCGCAACCGTGCGGCGCCGGTCTGGCCCTGCTTTGCTCGTCCACGGGCGAGTACGCCGAGCTTGGCTACGCCACGAGCAACCGGACGGTGAACATCGACGAGGTGGTGATCCGCGGCGCCGAGGCGGCGGGGCGGTATGAAATCCTCGACAACCTGTCGATCCGCGCCAACTACACCTACACGGACAGCGAACAGAAAAGCGGCGCGAGCGCCGGCCGTCCGCTGGGCAACTCCGCCAAGCACATGGCCAACGCCACGCTGAACTGGGACATCACCGATGCGCTCAGCTCGCAGCTGATGATCGAGTCCCGGTCGAAGCGGTATCGCGGCGTGGACGGCCTGACGGGCGCGCACCTCTACTACAAGGACTATGAGGTGATGCACCTCGGCGCGCAGTACCGCCTCAACGACTTCCTGACGCTGAGCGGCCGGATCAACAACCTGCTGGACGAGGACTTCACGACCTACGACACGACCTTCGTGGACAATGGCGATGGTTCGTGGACGCCCAGCTTCCAGGATCACTACAACAACAAGGACAAGGCCCGGAGTTTCTGGGTGAGCGTGAACGCGCGCTTCTAGTCTTTCCACGCCTGATCTGACGAAGCCGCAGGATTTGCAGCCTTTACGGGCTGTGGATTCTGCGGTTTTTCGTTGGCGCTGAAACTTTATTGAACCGGACGAACGGATCAACGCGCATAGGGACGGCGGGCGATCAACCGGGCGATCAGGCCGCTTTGGTTGCGCTGGTCTTGGTGCGGACTTTCCAGAAGCGGAGCGCGCGCTGGGCGGCGGCGACGGGGACCTGTTCGTAAAGCGCGCCGTAGCTGTCGGCTTTCGCCATGCCGCCGCTGGGGTCGCCGACCAGAAGGCAGAGCGTAACGAACAGGCCGCGGTCAAAGCCCGAGCCCTTGCAGAGCATGGCCAGCGCGTCGAGATCCTGATTGTCGACGACGCGGCGGGCGAGGTCGAATTCCATGTCGGTCAGTTTCGCGAAGGCGATGACGAACGCGGTGCGGCGGTTGTCGCGCAGAAGCTGGACCAGCGCGGGCGGTTTCAGCGCGCCCGTGTTTTCCATCTTCGTCACATAGTCGAGCGAGGCCTGATAATCCTGCGGCAGCGCGCCGTAGGCGGTCGAGAGATGGTTGCGGCTGGATTCCAGCGCGGCTTCGAGTTCGGCGGGCGAGACGCCGTGGAACTTGCGCATGATTTCCTTGCGCAGATCCGTTTCCACCCTGAGATAGACGTCGTTCAACAGATCCAGCGGCACCTTGTGGTTGCGCACGAACGGGGCGTGGAGCACGGGGTTGGTCTGGGCGCGGCCGGCGACACGTTCAAACGTCGCGCGGTCGATGCGGGCCGTGCGGTTTTCGAGAAGGGCGGCGACGACGTGATCTTCACCGCGCGCGACGAGGGCGCTGGACACGCTTTCGCCGATGTCGCCGCGGCGCGTCACCGCGAGCATGTGCTCCTGCGTGCGCGAGTTGATGACTTCGATGATGTCGGCTTCGGAGAGGGCGGACGATCCTTCGAGAACCGGACGCGCGACTTCGATATGATCCATGGCGAGGCGGCGGGCGGTACGGCGCACCGGCGCGTCGGTGGCGGCAACCTTGCGCGCGAGTTCGATACGCACCTGGGTTTCAAGGTCGGACGCAACGGCGCCGACGATCTCGTCGAACAGGTCAGCTTCGCGATCGGTGCGTTGATGGCTGGGCGGCGCGAGGAAAACGTCAGTGACCTGACGCAGCAGCTCGCGGCGTTTCTCGCTCGATGTCTCGCGTGCGAGATCGAGCAATAGTGAAAAGTTGCCAGACCCTGCCGTCATGCCGAACTCCCCTCAGGCGGAGTGAACATTACAGGAGCTGAGTTAATGAAAGGCGCTTGATAAAAGAGGGATTTTATTTGCTAGAGGCGTATATTTGCTAGCCGCGCGAGAGGGCATCCTTCTTTTCTTCAAGCTCCAGCCATTCGAGTTCGAAGGTTTCCAGATCGGCGCGCGCCTGGGAGAGATTGCCGGCATGGCGCTGGAATTTCGCGGGATCCCTGGTGAACAGATCCGGGTCCGCCATCGCGGATTCGAGCTTTGCGATCTCGGACTGACGTTGCGGCATGAGGCGGTTGAGCTCCTCCAGACGGCGGGCGTCCTTGTAGCTGAGCTTTGCCGATGACGCGGGTTTTACCGGCGCGTCTTTCGATGCCGGGGGTTTGCTGTCGCCGCGTGCGGAGGATTTTCCGGCGGCGGGGCGTTGCGAGAGATAGTCGGACCAGCCGCCGGGCGTTTCGAGCCAGCAGCCGTCGCCTTCGGGCGTCAGCACCGATGTCACCACGCCGTCGAGGAAGGCGCGGTCGTGGCTGACCAG
>CAZJZQ010000008.1:38621-39969 GCA_964550535.1 uncultured Rhizobium sp. | reverse complement strand
CTGGTCAGCCACGACCGCGCCTTCCTCGACGGCGTGGTGACATCGGTGCTGACCAGCAGGAGCGTGCCGGGATAGTCGGCCAGCATGTCTTCGAGCAGATCGAGCGTTTCGATATCGAGATCGTTGGTCGGTTCGTCGAGCACGAGGAGGTTGGACGGGCGCGCGAGCGCCATGGCCAGCGTGAGACGGTTGCGTTCGCCGCCGGAGAGGGCGTGGACAGGCTGGCGCAGCTGGCGGCTGTCGAACATGAAGTCCTTGGCGTAGGCGGCGACGTGGCGGGGGCGGCCCTGCACCATCACCTGATCGCCGCCGAGCGGGGCGAGCGTGTCCCACAACGTCACGTCGGGTTTGAGCGTCGCGCGGGTCTGGTCGAGGAAGGCGATATCGAGCGTGCCGGCGCGGCGGATGGCGCCGGCGTCCGGTTCGATCTGGCCAAGCAGCAGGCGGAGCAGCGTGGTCTTGCCCGCGCCGTTGGGGCCGACGAGGCCGAGGCGGTCGCCGCGCATCACGCGCAGATCGAGATCGCGGACGAGGTGGAGATCGCCGTAGGATTTGCTGACGCCCTTCGCCTCGATCACCAGACGGCCGGATTGGGCGCCTGCGTCGATGGAGAGGTTGGCGGAGGCGGCGGCGTCTGCGAGGGCGATGCGGCGCTGGGTCTTTTCCGCGCGCATGTCCTGAAGCTTGCGGACGCGGCCCATATTGCGGCGGCGGCGGGCGGTGACGCCGCGCGCCATCCAGCGCTCTTCGGCCTTGAGCTGGGTGTTGAGCTTGTCGAGGGCTTTCTCCTCGGCGTCCTCAACCGTTTCGGCCCATTCCTCGAAGTGGGCGTAGCCCTTGTCGAGACGGCGGACGACGCCCTGACGAAGCCAGGCGACGGCGGTGGACACGTTGTCGAGGAAACGCCGGTCGTGACTGACGATCAGGAGGGCGCCGCGGAAGCTGCGCAGGCGCTCTTCAAGTTGTTCGATGGCGGCGATGTCGAGGTGGTTGGTGGGCTCGTCCAGCAGGAGCGCGTCGGCGTCGCTGGCGAAGGCGGCGGCGAGGGAGATGCGCTTGGTCTGTCCGCCGGAGGCTTTGCCGGGGTCGAGATCGCGGGGGACGCCCCAGAGGTCGAGTTCGGTTTCGGCGCGGAAGTCGAAGGCGGGGTCGAGGCCGTCCTTCACCACATCCAGCGCGGTGGCGAAGCGGTTGAACTCCGCCTCCTGCGCGACGTGGCGGATGACGACGCCGGGCTGGGTGAAGACTTCGCCGCCATCGGCTTCGAGCCGGCCAGCCAGAATGCGCATCAGCGTGGACTTGCCCGCGCCATTGCGGCCGACCAGCGCCACACGCTCACCACGCGCAA
>CAZJZQ010000008.1:17991-38611 GCA_964550535.1 uncultured Rhizobium sp. | reverse complement strand
GCAATGTCCGTCTCACCCTCGGGGGCGCGCCCCCGAGGGTGAGACGGACATTGCGGAGGGCGGTGATGGGAGGTGGCGGCGGCATGGCGCGTTGCACTACAGGACACGGTCCCGTAGCGCAACGCGTCGCCGTCGCTACATGCCGCCGCGTTCGGCGACGGAGGAGAAGGCGGCGCCCAGGCGGCGGTAGAAGGCGAGGCGGTGCTGATCGCCGTCGGACAGGAAGTCCTCGACGTCCTGTGCGCCGGCCAGCGGTTCCGGCTCGATGCCGTTGTGGGCGACGGTCATGAAGCGGGCCCAGATGCCGGCGGGCATTTCGCCGCCGGTGACTTTCACCATCGGGCTGTCATTGTCATTGCCGACCCAGACGCCGCCGATATAGCGGCTGGTGTAGCCGACGAACCATGCGTCGCGCCATTCCTGGGAGGTGCCGGTTTTTCCCGCAACTTCCCACCCGGCGATGCGGGCGCCGCGGCCCGTGCCCTGCACGACGACGCGCGAGAGCATGCCGGTCATGTCGTGGGCGAGGCTCTGCTGGTAGATCTGCGCCTGTTCGGCTTCGGGACGGCGGTAGAGGACGTCGCCGCGCGAATTGCTGATCTGCTCCACGATGTAGGGCGAAACCTGCTTGCCCTCGGTCGCCAGCACGCCGTAGCCGGCGGTGATGTCGAGCAGGGTCACTTCGTCCGAGCCGAGCGTGACGGAGGGGTAGTTGCTGAGGCGGGTGCGGATGCCGAAACGCTGGGCGAGTTCGGTCACGCGCTCGATGCCGATCTCGACGCCGAGCTGGGCGGAGACGGTGTTGAGGGAGTCCGCCAGCGCTTCGGACAGGGTGACGGCGCCGCGGTATTCGCCGCCATAGTTGCGGGGGCGCCAGTTGCCGATGCGCACGGGCTCGTCATAGCGGATCGAGTTGGGGCGGTAATAGCCGCGTTGTCCGGGCTGGGCGCCGTATTCGAGCGCGGCGGCGTAAACGAACATCTTGAAGGCGGAGCCGGGTTGCCGGCGGGCCTGCACGGCGCGGTTGAACTGCGATTTCTGGTAGTCCGTGCCGCCGACCATGGCGCGGATGGCGCCGTTGCGGTCGAGCAGGATGGCGGCGGCTTCGGAGGCGCGCTTCTGTTCGCCGAACTGGGCGACGCCTTCGCGCACGGCGTCGCCGGCTGCTGACTGGACGGTGAGGTCGAGGGTGAGGCGGACGACGATGTCCGGCGGCGGATCGGGCAGGAGCTGCCGCACCTGCTCGGTCGCGTAATCGAGGGCGTGGCCGGAGAATGTGTCGGAACGGTCGGCCGCAAATTCGAGCGTCTGGCGCTTTGCGGAGTCAGCCTGCGCGGTGGTGATGATGTTGTCCTCGGCCATGCGGTCGAGCACGTAATACTGGCGCGCGCGGGCGTCGGGCGTGGAGGCGGTGGAGGCGAAGCGTGACGGCGCCTTGGGGAAAGCGGCGAGCATGGCGGACTCGGCGATGGTGAGGTCTTCCGGCGCCTTGCCGAAATAGATCTCCGCCGCCGCATCGAGGCCATAGGCGCCGGCGCCCATGTAGATGCGGTTGAGATAGAGTTCGAGAACTTCGTTCTTGGTGAGCTTGCTTTCCAGCTCGACCGCGAGGCGGGCTTCCTGGGCTTTGCGCTTCAGGGTCTGGTCCGGCGAGAGGAAGAGGTTTTTCACGAGCTGTTGCGTGATCGTCGAGCCGCCCTGGACAGTACGGCCGGCGCGGACGTTTTCCAGCGAGGCGCGGATGATGGCCGTCCAGTCGACGCCCTGGTGTTCGAGGAAGCGCTTGTCCTCCGCCGCGATGAAGGCGCGGACGACGTGGCCGGGCAGTTCGTCGAGGCGGACGGCGCGGCCATAGCGCGGGCCGCGGACGGCGATGGTGTCGCCGTGCATGTCCTGGAATTCGATGGCGGGGGTGCGGTTGAGGGCCCAGAGCGCCTCCTTGTCCGGGAGGCGCGGCATCTGGGCGAACATGGCGTTCCAGAGCATGCCGAAGGTCATGAAGGCGATGACGAAGGCGGTGCCGCCGAATTTGAGCAGGGGCGGGCCCCAGTCTTTCAGCGAGCCCATGATCTTTTCCTGTACGGGGGGCGATTGCGGTTTTGCCCCGTTCCCTCGCCCCGCGCCGCCACGATCGGCTGTCATTCCTTGATTCCCATCGCGCCCACGGGGAAGCGCCCCATCGCCGAATCCTGCCCGCCCATGAACGCGCGAACTGCCGGTCCGGGTGCGTATAGCCCGGAAAATGTACGGGATGCATATGACAGGTGCGAATGAATTTGCGGCAACGCCTGCCGCGCCGCCCCGGAATTGCTGGCGCTTTTGGTGATTCTGCGTCGCCACGCCGCGCGGAAAGAAGGGGATGATTCCGGCGGATGAAGGGGCGGCGCCAGTTTCGGGCGGGAAGGAGACCCGCATGGACAACGACCAGCCGCCGGGCGGCGACGCACCACCGATCACGCTGCATGAGGCGCAGAGGCCGCCGGAAGGGGCGTGGCGCGTCTGGATGTTCATGGGCGGACGCGGGGCGGGCAAAACACGCGCCGGGGCGGAATGGGTGCGCGCGATGGTGATGAAGGAGGGCGCGCGGCGGGTGGCGCTGGTCGGGCCGACGCTGGGCGATGTGCGCGAGGTGATGATCGAGGGGCCGAGCGGCCTGCGGACCATTTCACCGGAAGGCGAGCGGCCGGACTATGTGGTGTCGCGGCGGATGTTGTGCTGGCCCAACGGGGCGTTCGGATACGCGTTCTCGGCGGAGGACCCCGAATCGCTGCGCGGGCCGCAGTTCGATACGGCGTGGTGCGACGAGATCGGGGCCTGGGCCAAGGGCAAGCAGGTGTGGGACATGCTGATGTTCGGCCTGCGCATCGGCCGGATGCCGCGTGCGGTGGCGACGACGACGCCGCGCGCGGTGAAGCTGGTGAAGGATCTGGTTGAGAAGTGCCGGCGCGGCGCGGGCGTGGTGATGACGCGGGGCGGCACGCACATCAACGCCGCGAACCTGTCGCCATACTTTCTCGACATGGTGGAGGACGAGTTCAACGGGACGCATCTGGGGCGGCAGGAGATTGGCGGCGAGTTGCTGGACGACAGGCCGGGGGCGCTGTGGACGCGCGACATGATCGAGAAGGTGCGCTCGCCCGCCAGTTTTGCCGAGGGGCCGTTCGAGCGGGTGGTGATCGCCGTGGACCCGCCTGCGCGGTCGGGGCCGCGATCCAACGCCTGCGGGATCATCGCCGCGGGGCTGCGGGACAAAGTGGTTTACGTGCTGGAGGATGCTTCGGTGCGCGGAATGCGGCCGGGCGAATGGGCGGCGCGCGTGGGCGAGGTGGCGGAGCGGCGCGCGGCGGGCGTGGTGGTGGCGGAGGTGAACCAGGGCGGCGACATGGTGCGCGAGGTTCTGGAGATCAACGGCGTCAGCGCGGCGCGTGGCCTGCGCGTGAAGATGATCCATGCGGTGCAGAGCAAGCGCGACCGGGCGGAGCCGGTGTCATCGCACTATGAGCAGATGAAGGTGCGCCATGCCGGTGCGTTCCCCGAGCTGGAGGATGAAATGTGCACGTTCGGTTCGCCGGACGCTCCCGCGAGTCCGGACCGGATGGATGCTCTGGTGTGGGCAGTGCGCGAGCTGATCGGCGGCGCGGCGGCGGCGCCGAAGATCAATGTGGTGTAGCGCTTACTTGCAGCGCTGGAGTTCGCGGGCGGCGTCGCGCTTCGGTCCGCCGATGGCGTCTTTCGGGGCGACGGCGAAGACGTCCGGCGATTTCCAGAAACCGGCCCATGGCTCGGCGACGGCGACGATGATGTCGCCCAGCGTGGTGACCTCCAGACGCTGGCCCGGCGTGTGGGGGATGCGGAGTTCGACCCATTCATCGTCAGGAGCGGGCGCGTCGAAGATGATCGCTTCGTCGCAGCCGAAACCAAGGCCGGGGAAGGGACCGATTTCGGCCCCTTCGGCCAGCGACCATGAGCCATCAAGATAGCGCGCCAGCTCCTTGCCGCCGGACGGCGCGGTGTCGGCCAGCGCGGGCGCGGCGAACAGGGCGAGGGCGGCGGGGATCAGGAAGCGGGCAGGGATCATGGGAAAGGTCCGATGCTTGATTTGCGACCCAGATGCGCGAAGCAGGACGCAAAGACAAGCGCCGGTTTCAGCGGCGGCGGAGCAGGCGGAAAACCAGGGCGATGACGGCCCCGATCGCGATGAGCGCGAGCGCGCCGCCGCCGATCTCGCTCCATGGCGAGGCGACGCCCAGCGATTGCAGGTAGGGGATGGTGATGACCAGCGCGATCACGGCGGAGATCGCAAGCGCGGCGGCGGCCGTGAGTCCGAGAGCGAGGCGCAGGTTGGTTTCGAGGCTGTGGCGCGGCGGGGGCATGGATCAGACCTTCGGGTTGGCGAGCTTGTCATGCAGCCAGGCGTGGGCGGAGGGTATGGCCAGTGCAACCAGCGCCTCGATACCGCGCCGGTCGAGCTGTGACCGCGCGCAGATATCGTTGGCGAGGAGGAAGCGTTCTTCGCGCGTGACGCCGGATAGCGCCGCGATGTCGTAGGATGTCCCCTCGCGCCATTGCTCATAGCCGATCACCAGCGACGCCTTGGAGCGCAGACAGGCGGACGTTGGAGACATGGGGCGCGACCGAGACTGGATGTTTCGCGCGAGATTAGAGGCGGCGGGCGCCGGGGTCCACAGAGCGGACGGCCTGCCCGGCGGACGGATCGCAGGGGCTGGTCAGGCCTGGATGTCGATCAGTTGCGCGGGTGCGGCGGCCAGCGCTTCGGTGTTCGCGGCGGGCTCGGGCAGGGAGACAGGATCGGGCAGCGTACGCGCCTGCGTTTCCGTGCTGTGGTCCACTTCGACTTTCACGGGCTCTTCGACGGCGCGGGCGTTGGCCATGGCTTCGATGCGCGCGGCGCGTTCAGCGGCCGCAGCGGCGCGCGCGGCTTCCTGATCCGCGACCATCCGTTCGATGGCGCGGACATAAAGAAGCTCCTCGATCTGCGCGGCATACCGGGCTGCGATGCCCGTAATGCCCTTTGCCGCAACGGCGCCCATGATTACACCTTCCTGCGGCCATGCTGGCAGGGCGCGGTGAATCTTGCGTAAAGGAATAGGGAGAAACTTGCCTACTTCTGTCGATGTGCAGGGTAAATATTACCGCGAAATCTGCTAACGAATTGGGCCGCCGCAGCGGCGGCGCATCAAAGATGGGTCTTGAACCATTCCGCCATTTCGCGGCTGGCCCCGGCGCGGTGCTCTGCATTGGTGAAACCGTGGTCGCCGCCCTCGATGACAACCATTTTCGTGGCCGCGCCCGCCGCCCTGAGCGCGTCGTGGATCGACTGGCCGGAGGAGAGGGGAACCAGTTCGTCCGCATCGCCGTGAATGATCAGCGTGGGCGGATCGGCGCGGTCCACGAACAGGATGGGAGAGATCGAGGCGGCCTGGCTGTTCGGGAAATCGAGCGCGGGAAAACGGTCGTTCGGGCCCGTCATGCGGCGCAGGTCCACGGGCGGGTAATAGGCGACGACAGCCTTGATGCGGGCGGCGGCGCGCAGGACCGGGTCGTCGCTGGCCGCATCGCCATCGTCGCCATTGAGGCCGAGCATCAGCGAAAGGTGACCGCCGGCGGAGCCGCCGAAAACGCCGAGCCGCGAAGGATCGATGTCGTAGTAGGCCGCGCTGAGCGTGACATGACGCAGCGCGCGTTTCACATCGGCGTGGGCCTCCGGCACGGTGAAGCGCGGCGCGGAGCCGTGGTGGACGGGAATGACCGTGATGCCGGCGTCCAGCAGCGGGCGGAATTGCGCCACGCGGGTTTCGGGCGCCGCCCAGCGGGAGAACCAACCGCCGGACACCATGTAGAGAACCGCTGATCCGTTCGCATTGTCCGGTTTGATGACGTCATAGACCAGCGCCATGCCGTCCTTGTGGCCGTAGATCACGTCGCGGGTGAAGGAAGCGCCGCGAAAGTTCTCGGTCAGCGGGGTCACGCGCCCAGGCGTTCCAGGCGTGAATATAGACTGCGGTGCGAGGGCCTGCGGCGCCTGTTCGGGCGCGGCGTCACGGGCGTTGACGGCGCAAGCGGACAGGGCCAGCGCGCCGGCGAGAGCAAAAAGGGTTTTGCGAAGGGTCATGGTGTCTCCCCGGGCCGTGTTTTCAGGCGGGGAGGAAAGGGCGTTGCGCGTGCGAGGTCAAGGCCGCAGGGAGCGCCCGCAGCCTTCCCGGTCCGCCCGCGGGGTGGGGGCCGGATGCGGACGAACCGGGAAGGGGACGGTTAGGGCCCTCAGGCCATAACATCGACAAGCCGGGTGGGATCGCGCGGCGTGGGTTCCGGCGGCGCGGATTCTTGCACGCGGTCGCTGGGCCGGGGGCGTGCGCGATCGCTGTCGCGGGCTTCCTCGACGCGCTGATCGCGGCGCAGGTTGGAGGCTTCGGCTCCGCGGGCGGCTGCGGCTTCGCGAGCGGCTTCCCGGTAACCGGCGGCGGCGTCCCTGAGATTGATGCTTTCGATCTGCATGGCGCGGCTCCTCTCGTGTGCAGGCGTTGTTGGCGCCTCCGAGCGTGGATGGCGGCCAAGCATGCGAAGGACAGATGAAACGGCGGCAAAAAAGATCGGCAGGATTTTCAAGGACATGCGTGCAAAGCGCTAACCATAAACGCAGGAAAGGGACGACTTTCTCCGGTGGAGACGCAGCGCCGCTATGGTCTGGGCATCGTGGACAGGTGGGTCTGGCGGGGAGCCGGACGCGATCGCGAGGAGATCATGAAAGTCATGCGCAAGCGGGAGGCCAAATCAGCTTTGGCCGGTTCTGGTTCAATGGTGGCGCTATCTGACCTGCGCGCGGCGCAGTGGTCGCCTTATGGCGCGCTGGCGCGCGAGGGGTTCGAGCGCAACCCGGTGGCGTACCGGTGTGTTCGCCTGTTGTCAGAGGCGGCGGCGAGCGTCGGGTTTCGTGGCGCGGCGGCGGATGATCCGCTGGCGAAGCTGATCTCGCGGCCCAATGCGGAGCAGGCGGGGCCGGACCTGATGGAGTCGTTCTACGGACACCTGGTGGTGTCGGGCGAAGCGTTTCTGGAAGCGGTCACGATTGATGGCGAGGTGCGCGAGCTGTTCGTCTTGCGGCCTGACCGAATACGCGCGATCAAGGGCGCGCGCGGCTGGCCGGTGGCGTGGGAGCACAAGGTGGGGGCGGCGGCGCGGCGTATCACGCGCGACGCGGATGGGTTCATGCCGGTTCTCAACCTGCGGCTGTTTCATCCGGCGGACGATTATCAGGGGCATTCGCCGATGGAGGCGGCGGCGCGGGCGGTGGACATTCACAATGCCGGCGGCGCGTGGACGAAATCGCTGATCGACAATGCGGCGCGGCCTTCGGGCGCGCTGGTGTATTCCGGCGCGGAGCAGCTGACCGACGACCAGATGCGCGACATCCGCGAGGATCTGGAGCGGGCTCACCAAGGCGCCGCAAATGCGGGGCGGCCTCTGTTGTTGCAGGGCGGGCTGGACTGGAAGCCGATGAGCCTGTCGCCTGCGGATATGGATTTCATCGCGGCGCGCAACATGGCGGCGCGGGAGATCGCGCTGGCGTTCGGGGTGCCGCCGATGTTGCTGGGGATTCCCGGGGATGCGACCTACGCCAACTATCGCGAGGCCAATTCGGCGTTCTGGCGGTTGAGCGTGCTGCCGCTGGTGAACCGCGCGGCGCGGGCGTTTAGCGGATGGCTGGGCTCGCGCACGGGCGGGGACCTGGCGCCGGATATCGAAGGCGTGCCGGCGTTCCAGGAAGAACGCGCGGCGCAATGGGCGCGCATCGACGCCGCCTCATTCCTGACGATGGAAGAAAAGCGGCGCCTGGCGGGGGTGCGGTGAGGCGAGGCGCCGTCAGCGGGTGCCGTAGGGTGTTCCGCCGCGGATCATGGTGACCCCGAGTTCGGAGGCGCGCTGGAAAACCTCTTCCGGCGTGCGGCCGATGCGCGATGCAATGTCGGCGGTGCTGTTATTGGCGCGGGCGAGGGCTCGCAGTTCGCTGTCCTGGGCGGGGGTCCAGGGGTGGGTGGACGTGTGGATGCGCGTGGTCATGACGCTTCTCCTGCCGGTGATCGTTATGTTCCCGAGATGGGGCCGGTCAGGCGGGGATCAACCCTTGTCTGGGAGGCTGTCAGCGGGAACTCTCAGGCCGCGTTATCATGCTGCACCTGCACAGCGGGCGCAGGTAGCGGCGGCGGCAACAGGCCAACGCTGAGAATTCCGATGTGTTCCGGCGTGTTCGACAGCACGACAGCGGTGTGATTGGCGACGAAGGCCGCGACCTCGCGCCTTTGCTGGTCGGAATAGGTGTCGAAGACACGGGAAAGGAAACGGGCTCCGTAGAGAAGCTGGCGCACGCCGCCAGCGGGGGCTTCGCGCTGGAGTTTCAACGTGGCGCCGGGTTCGAGGATGCGGCGCTGGAACCAGGGCTGCTCGCCCGGCCCAAGTTCGATGCGCGCTTCGGTTTCGCCGCGCCAGCGTTTGCGGAACAGCATTGCGTTGAGGCGGCGCTGTTCCAGCGGGTCGCGGCTGCGGTCGCGGGCGAAGGCGAGGACCATGGAGAGCGCGGCGAGGCGCTGGCGGCCGTCCATCACTGTGGCGGGGCCGCGCAGCGAGCGGGTGGCGTGGACGACGCCGAGATAGAGCCGCTCTTTCGGGGCGTTCTTTGCGGCCGGCGCGCGGGCGCCGTCCTCTATGTCCATGAGAAGTTGCGCAAATTCGGGCGGGCCCCACGCAAAAGTGCGGCCGGGCGCATCGCATCGGAAGGTGGACGCCCCGGACAACAGGGTGCGTACGCGGACAAGCTTCGCGCGGTTCATGTGCTGTTGATGACTCCCGACCAGCGCCGCCCAGCCCGGGATTTGAAGACGCTAGCAGGACGTGGACTCGGACGCCAGCAAAAAGGTGGATTTGAATGATCGAAAAAAAAGTAACCGCCGGCGTGATTGTCGCGGTGGGCATGCAGGCGGCCGCAGCGCTGATGTGGGCGGGCGCCGCGACGCAGCGGCTGGATGCGGTGGAGACGACGGTGGCCGCGGGCGGCGATGTTTCCGAGCGCCTGGCGCGCGTGGAGGTGCGGCTGGAATCCGTGTCGGCGCAACTGGCGCGGATCGAACGCAAGCTGGAGGCGGAACGATGATGCGCAATGGCGCGGACGTGTTGATCGAGGGCTATGCCTCGTTGTTCGGGGTGGAGGATCTGGCGGGCGATGTGGTGCGGGCGGGCGCGTTCGCGCGGACGCTGGCGGCGGGCGCCGCGACGTCGATGCTGTTGCAACATCGCGGCGGGCAGGTGGCCGGCGTGTGGACCACGCTGCGCGAGGATGGGCGCGGGTTGTTCGCGCGCGGACTGGTGCGGGCGGATACGGCGGCGGGACGAAGCGCGTTGAGGCTGATCGGCGGCGGCGTGCTGGACGGATTGTCGATCGGATTTGTTGCGCGGGAATGGAGTCCGCGCCTGGCGCGCGGGCGGGATCTGAAGGTGCTGGAGCTGCGCGAGATATCGCTGGTGGCGTCGCCCATGGCGCCGGAAGCGCGGTTCAGGACTGTCACGCCGGTGCAGCGAAACATGATCGCCGCCTGACATGCGGCCAGCGTTGCGCGCGTATGCGGCGGCGAGGCTGAGTTACTGCGGGAAGCCGTTGTAACACGATCCTCGCTCCCTCTGGTTCTTTGGGCCTCCTCCTCCGCTGCGCGAGGGAGGAGTGAAGAGGCAGCGTCGCGAAGCTTCGCGGGGCGCTGTGGTTATCTGACGAAGCAAAAGGAAACTCATGAAGACCGAAACGAAGATGAACGCGCCGCATGGCGTGAATGCGGACGTGCGCGCGCTGGCCGCCGAGATGAGCGCGGCGTTCGAGGCGCTGAAGGCGGCCAATGATGCGCGGCTGGAGGAGATCGAGAAACGCGGCGCGGCTGATCCGCTGCTGGATGCAAAGCTGGCGCGGATTGATCGCGTGCTGGAGCAGCAGCGGTCGGCGCTGGATCGCGTGCAGCTGGATCATGCGCGGCCCGCCATCGGCGATGATCCGCGCAAGGGCGATCCCGAGCACAAGTCGGCCTGGGGCGCGTATCTGCGCAAGGGCGACGACAGCGGGCTGGCGCGTCTGGACCTGAAAGCTCTGACGCAGGGTACGGAGGCGCAGGGCGGATATGTGGCGCCGCCGGAGCTGGATCGCCTGATCGAGTCGCGGCTGATGGCGGCTTCGCCCATGCGTCAGATTGCGACGGTGCGGCAGACCTCGGCCACGGTGTTTCGCAAGCCGGTGAGCCTGGGCGCGCAATCGGCATGGGCGGCGGAGACGGGAGCGCGGGCGGAGACGACGGCGCCGACGCTGGATCTGCTGGAGTTTCCGGCGGCCGAACTCTACGCCATGCCCGCGGCGACGCAGACGCTGCTGGACGATGCGTATGCCGACATCGACGAGTGGCTGGCGGATGAGGTGGAGGCGAGTTTCGCGGCGCAGGAGTCGGCGGCGTTTGTCGCGGGCGATGGGTCCGGGAAGCCGCGCGGCTTTCTCGACTACGACATGATCGCCGATGCGAGCCATGCGTGGGACAAGATCGGGTTCATCCTGTCCGGCGGCGCCGGCGCGTTTGCGTCGAGCAATCCGGCGGACAAGCTGATCGACCTGGTGTTCGCGTTGAAGAGCCAGTTCCGGGCGAATGCGCGGTTCGTGATGAACCGGCGCACGGTTTCGGCGGTACGCAAGCTGAAGGATGGCGAAGGCAACTATCTGTGGCGTCCGGGCGGCGCGGGTGAAGCGGCCAGCCTGCTCGGCTATCCGGTGACGGAGATCGAGGACATGCCGGATATCGCGGCGAACGCGTTCGCCATTGCGTTCGGTGATTTCCGGCGCGGGTATCTGGTCGTCGACAGGCAGGGCGCGCGCGTGCTGCGCGATCCCTACAGCGCCAAGCCTTATGTGCTGTTCTACACCACCAAGCGCGTGGGCGGAGGCGTGCAGAACTTCGACGCCATCAAGGTGATGAAGTTCGCGGCGTCGTAGCGCGAGGATAGCCTGACGGAGAGGCGCCGGCGGGGCGGCGTCTCTCCGGATGGAGATAAGCTTGGCGTCAATGGTTCGTTCGGCGCCCGGCCAAGGTGAATAAGGGGTTGTGAGCGTCTGGACTTTCGCCGCCAGTTTTATGAGCGCGGAACGCCCCGGCGTGCGCCGCACTGAGGCGCCGCAGACAGATTTTGTATCTGCAACGACTTGGTCCTTGAGCCGTGCGGGTCGCGTCCACCGAATGGCGATGCGCGATGGGGACGCGAACAAGAACACCATCGAGGACCAAGATGATACGACGTATTTCCTTCCAGGCGGGGCTTCTGGGCTTCGCGTCATCCGCCCTTCTTCTCTCCGCTGCGGCGGAGGCGCAGGAGGCTGGATCGCAAATCATAGCAACGACCGAAGACGGCGGCGCGCAGGAAAGCGGTCCGCAAGCTGCTGATCCCACCGATATGGTGGTTATCACCGGACGCCGCCTCAGCCAGGCGAACGAGGCCATCGGTCTCGACGAGGCCAGCGCCACGGTGGCGGTGACGCGCGAGGCTCTGCTGTCCGCGCCTGCGGGGATCTCCGGCCTGAAGATGCTGGAGCAGTTGCCAGGCTTCAACGTGCAGACGGACGGGGCGCTGGGTCTTTATGAGTTCGGCAACTCGGTGACGGTGCGAGCCTTCAACCTGCAACAAATCGGCTTTGTGCTGGACGGGATTCCGATGGGGCGTTCGGACGCCTTCGGCGGCAGCCCGATCTTCCGCTATGTCGACAACGAGAATCTGGGCGCGGTGGTGGCCTCGCCCGGCGCGGGCGATGTGAGCCAGCCGAGCTATGCCTCGCTGGGGCCGATCGTCGAGTACAAGTCGATTGATCCCGACCCGGAATTCGGAGGCACGCTGTCCTATGCGGTCGGCGACGACAGTCTTCAGCGCAGCTTTATCAAGTTGCAAACCGGGCAGTTGGGGCCGTTCTCGGCCTATGTCAGCCGGTCGAAGACGGATAGCGATCTGTGGCGCGGCGGCGGGTATATCGACCGCGAGCACTGGGAAGCGAAAGCGGTTGTCGATGTGGGCGTCGATGGCAAACTGTCGTTCCGTTATGTGTCGAACGACTTCTTCGATTACGACAGCCCGTCGATTGGGTTGAACGGCGCGTGCACGGTTCCGGGCAGTCCGGCGGGGCGTGATTGCGGTTATCTCAATGAACTGCCTGCCGGATTGATCGGAACGCCGATTGATTATCCGGGCGAGACCGGCGTTGTGCTGGGCACGGCGGCGCAGCAGACGGCGTGGTATCTCGACCGCGTGAATATCCGGAAGGACAAGCTGTTCGGCGCCACCTATGAAACGCCTGTTGGCGATGATGCGTCGTTCAGTCTGACGGCCTATTATGAAGACAAGGACGGCTATGGCGTGTCGCCGGAGGGGTATGCCTCGGTGCGGGCGCTGTATCTGGCGCAGCAGGCGGCGGGTCTTCCCGTCACGGCGCCGCGCGGGGTGGCGTTCGGTCTTTCGGGCGTGAACGGCGACCGCGCCGGTGTTGCCGGCAAGTTCGAGGTCGAACTGGCCAACCACACGATCGAAGCGGGCGCCTGGTTCGAGAGCGACGAATACCACCGCACGCAAATGCGCGTGAACCATGAGGGCGGCATCCATACGGGCGCTGTTCTTTATGATGAAGTGAACTATTTCCGCCGGAACTATGAGTCCTCGCGCGAGACGGCGCAGTTCTTCGTGAAGGACACGATCAGCCTTCTTGAAGACAAGCTGAATGTCGAGGTTGGGGTGAAGGCGCTGACCATCGACTACGGGCTGAATGGATACCGGGACTATAACGACTACTACCGGCCGGGCGGGCAGCCGGGGTGGGGCCCGCAATCGGTCGGACGGCAATACCGGGACTCGTTCCTGCCGATGGCGGGAGCGGTCTATAAGTTGACGCCGACGGAGCAGGTGTTCGCGTCCTATGCGCAGAACTATGCGTTGCCGCGCGCCACGGATGATGTGTTCGCCATTGCGCCGAACAATGTCGCCGTTACGCCGGGGCCCGAGGGCGAGGAATCCGAGAACTATGAGATCGGCTTCCGCTCGCTGCATGGTGAGTTCAGCACGTCGGTGGCGTTGTTCTACACGACGTTCGACAACCGGCTGGAGTCGTTCACGGCGCCTCTGCCGGGTCAGGCGGGCGCGACGGAGACGTTCTATCAGAATGTGGGCGGCGTGACGTCTTATGGCGCGGAGCTGGCGGGCGCGTGGAAGCCGGCTTTCCTTGGCGACTATGTGTATTTCAACGGCAATGTGACGTGGAACAACACGGAGTTCGACGACGACATTCCATCGACGCCGGCGCCGGTTCTGATCGCGGGCAACACGCTGCCCGACAGCCCTGAACTGATGGTGCAGGCGGGCGTGACGTTCGAGCCGTTCAGCTGGCTGGTGGGCAATATTTCGGCCCGCTATGTCAGTGAGCGGTTCGCGAACTTCATCAATACGGTGGAGACCGAAGACTTTACCATCGTCAACGCGTATCTGGATATCGGCGAGGGCTTCGGCTTCGGGCCGCTGAAGGAAACGCGGCTGCGGGTGAACGTGGACAACGTGCTGGACGAGGATGTGATCGCCTATATCGGGCCGTCCGTCACGGGCGCCGGTTCTTTCCGTCCGCAGAGCCCGCGTACATTGTCGGTTTCGCTGACCGCGGAATTCTAGAGATCTTCAGTCCCTGGGGCCGGACCGTTGCGCATCGGTACGGCATGGGAGCGGCGGGGAGCGATCCCCGCCGTTTTCATGTCTGCATCAGGACGACAAATCCTTCCCGCAGCGCTCGACCCATTTATAGGTGTAGCCACGATGCTGGCTGTCTTTGATCAGATAGACGCCAGTGCCGAGCTGGAGCGAGGAGATCAGGCGAAAGCGATCCTTCTCGTCCTTGAAGAATGTGACTTCGACTTCACCTTCGAGCGGGCTGGTGAAGGCGCGGACCTTTAACTCGGACGGGCTGACCTGCTCGGCGTGCAAGAAGGTGTAGCGGGCGAAGCCGCCAGCCAGCCCCATGGCATTTTGGGCGAGTTGCGACACGCTAAGCACGACGCCGTTCGGCTGGGCCGTGTAAACGACATGGCCGGGGCCGCCCAGCGGCGTCGAGCAATCCGCGGAGAAGTCGCCGATCATTCCGAATTTCTGGAGGATGAAGGCGGCGTTGCTGTACTCAGGGTTTTTGGGGACCGGGAATAATTGCGGAGCCCTTCGCGGCGGTGGGGCCTGGCGCTCTTGCGGGTTAGACGGTGTTTGCGCGCTCGCTGTGGTTGCGAGGTTCATGAGCCCGAAAAGGGTTGCGGTTACCGTCAGGAGTATGCGTTTCATCTTGTCCCCCAATGACAAAAAGCGGGGAACCCTGACGCGAAACTGCCTGCGGATCAACTGCGGCGTTGCATGACTTGCACGTCAGCGTGGCGCCATATGCGCCAGCTCTCTCGCCATACTTTCGCGGGCCTGCGGGTCGTGATTGCGTCATACCGCCAGATGGCGAGGCGCGGCGGCGCGCCGGACGGAATGTGCGGCGCGTAGATGTTCAGGCGTTCGACCAGCGCGCGCAGATGCGCGCGGCCGTGATAGCGGCGATGGTTGAACCGGATTTCATCAGATCTCTTCCGCGGGCGTGTCCTGCGGGAGGTTTATAGCGCTGCGTTCGCGCAGCCTAGCGGCGCCGTCGCAGCAGCACGCGCCAATCGCAACAGAAAGAGAAACACATGCATGTGACGACGCTGGTTCCGCCGGCGGCGGAGCCTTTGGGGCTGGCCGAGGCGAAGGATTATCTGCGCATTGCGGGCGAGGCGCAGGATACGCAGGTGAGCGCGGTTCTGGCGGCGGCGCGGGCGCGGATCGAGGAGGCCACGGGGCTGGCGCTGATTGTCCGCACGCTGCGGGTGACGCTGAACCATTGGCCGGCGGGGATGTTGGAGACACGGATACTGCGCCTGCCCGTGCGGCCTGCGGGCGAGTTGGTCGCGGTGCGGGTGTATGACAAAGCGGGCGCGGCGGAGACGGTGACGGACCGGTTTGCGCTGGAGCCGGGGCGGCCGGCGCGGCTGATCTGGACTGGCGGGCGTTTTCCCTGGCCGCAGCGGCGGGCGGCGGGGATCGAGGTTGATTACACAGCCGGCTTTGGCGAGGCGGCGGAAGATGTCGCCGGAGGGTTGCGGCTGGCGCTGAAGCGGCTGGCGGCGCATGCGTGGCTGGCGCGCGATGCCGGGACGTTGGCGGGCGCATTGCCGGAGGATGTTGCGGGGCTGCTGGCTCCGTGGCGCCGGGTGCGGCTGTGAGCGGGGCGCTGGTTGTGCTGGAGGCGGCTGTGCTGACCCTGCTCGCGGAGGATGCGGGCGTGGCGGCGGCGTTTGGTGCGCCTCTGCGGGTGCGGAGCGAGGCGGGCGACCGGCCGGCGTGTCCGTATCTGGAGATCGTCCGGCATGAATGTTCCGACATGAGCGCGGCGGGCGTGGAGGCGGGCGAGCATCGCGTTGACCTGCAACTGCACTTCCGCGACGGGCTGCGCGTGCATGCGGCGGGGGCGATGGCGGAGGTGCGGCGCGCCCTGTCCGGCTCTGCGCCGGTCATGGCGGGCTGGCGGTGTGTGGCGCACGCGCCGGTGTTCTGGGACCTGCTGGCCGCGCGCTTTGGCGGCTGGCGCGGGATCATCCGCGTGCGGGCGGTGGTCGAGCGGATCTGACCGGCGCCTAAGCCAACCAGGCGCCGGTCCCGGAAAGATTGGCGCACAGTTCGCTCAGCGTCTGCCTGTTGCGGGCGTAGAGGCGGTCGAGCAGCGCGCGATGGTTTTCGCCAGCCAACGCCCGGAACACCAGATCCATGTCCGTTCATGCGCAACCAAAAGGTTGCATGCCGATACGTATCCCGAAAAGAAGAGGAGAGAATTATGTCCAGGACCGGGAGGTCTGATGACGCCGCGCAGCGCATGGAGACGCTGGTGGCGGATGCGACCGAGAGCATGAAGAGCGAGGTGGAGCGGCTGGTGCGTACCGGCGAAGCGAGCCTTGAACGGATGGCGCGGGATCTGGTGGAGCGGCTGGTGCGCGAGATGCTGGCGCGTGCGGCGGCGGGATCGCCTTCGGCGGGCGACGCCGCGGGGTCGCTGAACCAGGCGGCGGCGGCGTTGACGCAAGCGGTGCAGCGCGGGTCGCGGTTCACATGAGCGCGTTTCATGATGTGCGCCTGCCTTTGTCGCTGGCGCTGGGAGCGAGCGGCGGGCCGGAGCGCGCGACGGGCGTGGTGCGCCTCGCCTCTGGCGGCGAACAGCGCAATGCGCGGTGGACGGCGTCGCGGCGGCGGTGGGAGATTGGCGGCGGCGTCATGCGGATGGATGCGGCGCATGAGTTGACGGCTTTCTTCGAGGCGCGGCGCGGGCGGCTGCATGGCTTCCGGTTTCGCGATCCGCTGGACTGGAAAAGTTGTGCGCCCGGTGGTGAGTCGTCGGCGTTGGATCAGCCGCTTGGCGTTGGTGATGGCGAGATGGCGGCGTTCCAACTGGTCAAACAGTATGGAAGCGGCGGCGAGACGTGGGAGCGCGTCGTTACGCGGTTGGTGGGCGGGACGGTGATCGTTGCGGCGGATGGCGAGGCTGTCGCCGGTTTCTCGGCGAACCTCGCAACTGGCGTCGTGACGTTTGATACGCCGCCAGCGGATGGCGCGGTGCTGACTGCGGGCTTCGCCTTCGACACGCCGGTGCGGTTCGATATCGACCGGCTGGACTTCATCGTTGACGGCTTCGACACCGTTCGGCTGGCGCGGGCCAGCGTGGTGGAGATCGCAGCCTAGGCGCCGCAGATCTCGTTTTTGGAAACAGGACAATGAGAACCCTATCGGAAGACCTCGCCGCGCGGCTTGCGGCGGAGGTAACGACGCTGTGCGCGTGCTGGCGTCTGGAGCGGCGCGATGGACAGGTGTTTGGCGCGACGGATCACGATCAGCCGTTGGCGTTTGATGGCGTGACCTATCAGCCTGCGCGCGGCCTGGCGGGGGCGCGGCTGGAGAGCGGGATAACGCTGGCGCCGGGACGTGCGGCGGCGCGGGGCGCGCTGGATGCCGATTTCATCACGGAGGACGATCTGGCGGCGGGCCTGTGGGATGGCGCACGGGTGGATGTGTGGCGCGTGGACTGGACGGAGCCGGAGTTGCGCCTGCGTGTGTGGTCGGGCGAGCTGTCGGAGGTGAGCCGGTCGGGCGCGGCGTTCGCGGCGGAGCTGGTCAGCCTCAAGGCCGGTCTGGAGCGCACGGTGGGGCGCGTTTATTCGCGCAAGTGCGACGCGGAGGTGGGCGATGCGCGGTGCGGAGTGAATCTCGCGGCCGTTTCCTATCGCGGAACCGGCGTGGTGAGCGAGGTGCTGGGGGCGAAGCGGTTTCGCGTTTCGGGGCTGGGCGGGTTTGCGCCCAACTGGTTCGACGGGGGAATGCTGAGCTGGGAGACGGGCGCCAATACGGGATCGACGCGGCGCGTGGCGCGGCATGCGGGCAGCGAGATCGGGTTGGCGCTCGCGCCGCGCTTTGCGCCTGGAGTGGGCGATACGTTCGTTGTCAGCGCGGGGTGCGCGAAGGACTTCGCGACGTGCGGCGTCAAGTTCGCCAACCGGATAAGGTTTCGCGGGTGTCCGCACCTGCCCGGCATGGATGTGGTTCTGGCAGGCCCGGCGTCTGATCGCGTCAATGACGGCGGGAGGCGCGCATGATGGCGCAGCGGGCGGCCATTGTGGCGGAGGCGCGCAGGTGGCTGGGCACGCCCTATCGGCATCAGGCGAGCTGTTTGGGCGCGGGGACGGATTGCCTGGGCCTTGTGCGCGGGGTGTGGCGTGAGCTGTACGGCGCGGAGCCTGAGCGGGCGGCGCCCTACACGCCGGACTGGGCCGAGGCGCTGGGCGACGAGACGCTGTTGAAGGCGGCGCGGCGGCATCTGCGCGAGCTGGCTGTTGGTGATGCGCGCGAGGGCGACGTGCTGTTATTTCGCATGGGGCTGGGCGCGCCGGCCAAGCATGTGGCGATTGTAACTGACGCCACGGGCGGGCGGGTGCGCCGCATCATCCACGCCTATTGGGGCAAGGCGGTGTGCGAGACGCAGCTTGTGCCGTGGTGGGAGCGCCGCATCGCGGCGGCGTTCGCGTTTCCGGAGATAGAAGACTGATGGCGCAGCTGGTGCTTGGAAATGTTGGCGCGGCGGTTGGCGGCGCCTTGCTGCCGCAGGGGATCGGTGCGCTGAGCGGGGCGGCGATTGGGCAGGCGGTGGGGCAACTGGCAGGCGCGGCGATTGATGCGCGCTATCTGACGCCGCCGGTGCAGGGTCCGCGCGTGAAGGATTTTCACATAACGGAAAGCCGCGAGGGCGCTGGCGTCCCGGTGGTCTATGGCCGCGTGCGCGTGGGCGCGAACGTGATCTGGGCGGCGCAGTTCAGGGAGAACCGTGAGACGTCATCCGGCAAGGGCGGACCGCGTGTGACGTCGTACTCCTATACGTTGTCGTTTGCGGTGGCGCTGTGCGAGGGCGAGATTGCGCGGGTGGCGCGATGCTGGGCGAACGGGCAGCCATTCGATCTGTCTGCGGTGACGTGGCGACTGTATCGCGGGACCGAGGACCAGGCGCCTGATCCGTTGATCGAGGCGATCGAGGGCGCCGGGAATGCACCGGCCTATCGTGGTCTCGCCTATGTCGTGTTCGAGGATTTGCCGGTGGATGCGTTTGGCGCGCGGCTGCCGCAATTGTCGTTTGAGGTGTTGAGATCTGCCGGGCAGGCGTCCGGCGGCCCCGGAATGGAAGCGATGGCGCGGGCGATCAATCTGATCCCCGGGTCGGGCGAGTTTGCGCTGGCGACGGACATTGTGCGGCGGGTGATCGGGCCGGGGCGCGAGCGGGTGGAGAACCAGCACGGGCCGGAGGCCCGGGCGGACTTTGAGTTGTCGCTGGATCAGTTGCTGGCGGACCTGCCCGGCGTTGAGCGGGTCAATCTGGTGGTGAGCTGGTTCGGGAGCGATCTGCGCTGTGGTGAGTGCGTGGTGCGGCCGGGCGTGGAGATTGCGGAAAAGACGACGCGGCCATGGGCGTGGAGCGTGGCGGGCGTGGAGCGCGTGGCGGCGCATCTGGTGAGCCAGATAGAGGGGCGGCCGGCCTATGGCGGGACGCCGGCGGATGAGGCGGTGAGGCAGGCTGTTGCAGCGCTGAAGGCGCGCGGGCTGCATGTGACGCTCTATCCCTTCGTGTTGATGGATGTAGCGGCGGACAACGGCCTGCCCGATCCGTATGGCGGCGTGGAGCAGGCGGTCTATCCGTGGCGCGGGCGCGTGACGTGTCATCCGGCGGCGGGGCGGCCGGGAACGGTGGATGGGGAGGCGGATGCGGCGGCGCAGGTGGATGCGTTTTTTGAAGGCGCTCAGGGCTATCGCGCTTTCATCCTGCATTATGCGCAGCTGGCGGCGGAGACAGGCGCGGACGGGTTGCTCATCGGATCGGAGCTTGTCGGACTGACGCGCGTGCGGGATGCGGCGGGCGGGTATCCGGCGGTGGAGCAGTTGCGCGCTCTGGCGGCGGCGGCGCGTGCGGTCGTGGGCGGGAGCGCCGAAATTTCCTACGCCGCTGACTGGACGGAGTATGGCGCGCATGTGCTGGGCGGGGATGTGGCGTTCCCGCTGGATGCGCTGTGGGCGGACGCCAACGTCGATTATGTCGGGCTGGACTGGTATCCGCCGATGGCGGACTGGCGCGATGGCGATGCGCATGCGGATGAGCATTGGGGCGACGGGCGCGGGCGGGAATATCTCGCAGCCAATGTCGCGGGTGGCGAGGCGTTCGACTGGTACTATGCGGACGACGAAGGCCGCGCAGCGCAGGAGCGGCTTCCCATAACTGACGGCGCGCATGGCGAGCCGTTTGTCTTCCGGCAGAAGGATGTGACCGGCTGGTGGTCGCAGGCGCATCATCCGCGCGTGGGCGGCGTGCGGTCCGTGACGCCGACGGCGTGGGCGCCGGGGATGAAGCCGGTGCGGTTTGTCGAGTTCGGGTGTCCCGCCGTGAACAAGGGCGCGAACCAGCCGAACGTGTTCTTCGATCCCAAGAGTTCGGAGAGCGCCTTGCCGCATTACTCTGACGGGACGCGCGACGATCTGGTGCAGCGGCGGGCGGTGGAGGCGTTCCTTGGGTATTGGGGCGACGACACGCGCAATCCGGTTTCGCCTGTCTATGACGGGCGGATGGTTCCGGCGGACGGAACCGCGCTGTGGGCTTGGGACATGCGGCCTTTTCCAGCCTGGCCGGCGCGCAGCGATGTGTGGGGCGATGCCGGCAACTGGCGGCTGGGACACTGGATGAACGGGCGCGCGGGCGCGGCTTTGCTGCCCGATGTGGTCGCGGACATTGCGGCGCGGGCTGGCGTGGAGGCGGATGCCGGCGGATTGACGGGCGTGGTGGGCGGATATCGCTTCGATGGTCCGCTGCGGGCGCGGGCGGCGCTGGAGCCGCTGGCGCTGGCTTTTGGTTTCGGCGCCGCCGATACGGATGGGATGATCGCGCTGCGTCAGCGGCAGCGGGCAGTTGAACTGGATC
>CAZJZQ010000008.1:0-17981 GCA_964550535.1 uncultured Rhizobium sp. | reverse complement strand
CGAGGACGAGGCGCAGGTGCAGCGCGGCGAGCGTGGCGGGATGGAGGATGTGGAGGTCTGCGTCCGGCTGCGCTTTGTGGACACGGACAGCGATCATGCGCCGGGAATCGCCCTGTCGTTCAATGCGGGCGCGGAGGTCGTGGATGTGGAAGCGGCCATCGCGATGGATCGTGATGCGGCGCAGGCCTGTGCGGATCGTATCGCGGCGGAGATCAATGCGCGGCGCGAGCGGTTGGTCATCGCGCTGCCGGCGGATGGGGCCGTGTATGAGACCGGCGATGCAATCATTCTTGGGGGCGAGACGTTCCGGGTGGATGCGATTGCCGACGGCGATGTGATCCGCCTGTCGCTGTCGCGCGCGGCGGATGCGCCGGTGGTGAATGTGGCAGGGCCGGAGCCGTCGCCGGAGACGCCTGCGCCGGGAGTGGGCGAACCGGATATCGTGATCGTGGAGGCGCCGCCTCTGCCCGGTCAGGAAGATGATCTTCGGCCGCTCGGGTTTGCGTTCGCCGATCCATGGCCGGGACCGGTGATGGTGTCGGCGGGCGCCGCTGCGGACGAGATGACAGTGCGCGGACGGATTGAACGGCCGTGTGCGATGGGGCGGCTGACCGGCGGGATGTATCCGCATGTCTCCGGCCGCTGGCAGGATGCGGAGGTGTGGGTGACGACGCCGGCGGCGGTGCAGTCGCGCACGGCGGCGGCGGTGCTGAACGGCGCCAACGCGATGCTGGTGGAGACGGAGACCCGGTGGGAGTTGGTGCAGTTTGCAGAAGCCGAACTGGTGGATGTCGACACCTGGCGGTTGTCGCGGCTGCTACGCGGTCAGCAGGGAACCGAGCCTGAGATGATGGCGGGCGCCGATGCCGGTGCGCGCGTGCTGTTTCTGACGGGGGCGGAGGCGCGGTTGGAGACGGGGGCGCATGAGCGCGGCCTCGGCCTGCTCTGGCGGGTCTGGCGGCGGACGCCGGATGAGGCGACGGCGGCGCGGGCTGAGGCGATGCACATGCCGGTCGCGGGCCGGATGTGGTCGCCTGCCCACCTGCGCGCAGCATGGGCGGATGGCGATCTGGTGCTGGAATGGGTGCGGCGGGCGCGGAAGCTGGGGGACGGCTGGGAAGCGGACGAACCGCCGCACGAGACGCCGGAACGCTATCGCGTCTTGGTGCTGGAGGGAGAATCGGAGCGGCGGGCGATGGAGGTTTCCGGGGCCGGGGCGGTTTATGCGGGTGTGGATATGGCTGCGGATTTCCCGTCCGGGGGGATTGCGGCGATCCGGGTTGGGCAGGCCGGGGCCGGGGGCGTTCCGGGCGCGTTTGCGGAGGTTCTGGCGGTTATTCCGCCGCCTTGAGCAGGCTGGAAACTGCTGGATGGGCTATGGCGGGGGCGGCCTGTACCCTACTTAATGCGGCGGCTTCCATATTTTCCTTGTCTTGCCGTGCGCCGCAGCCTCACCTAAGGGCGGCGTCCGTTGTGTGTAAGGGTCGGTGATCTTGAGCTGGGATCCCTACGCCGCGCTGGGTGTGCCCAAGTCCGCCAGCGCGGAAGAAGTGCGAAAAGTCTATCGCAAGCTCGCCAAGGAGCTGCACCCTGACGTGCGCCCGAATGATCCGGAGTCAGCGGAGCGGTTCAAGCGCGTGACGGCGGCTTTCAACCTGCTGGGCGACGCGGAGATGCGCGCGAAGTTCGACCGGGGCGAGATCGACGCGGACGGGAATGAGCGGCCGGTGTTCCAGACCGGCGGCGCGGGATTTGGCGGGTTCGGCGGATTTGGCGGCGCGCGGGGCGGTCCCCGTCCCGGCGGCAAAACCGGGCCGGACGGGTTCGAGGACCTGTTCGACGGCCTGTTCAATCGCGGCGGCACGCGCGGCTTTGCGCAGCAGCGCGGCGATGACGTCCGTTATCGCATGGAAGTGGATTTCCTCGACGCCGTGAATGGCGGACGGCGGCGGGTAACCATGTCGGACGGCCGGACGCTGGATCTGGTGGTGCCGGCGGGAATCAATACCGGCCAGACATTGCGCCTGAAGGGTCAGGGCCTGCCGGGCGCCGGCGGCGGACCGCCGGGCGATGCGCTGGTCGAGGTTACGGTCGGCGCCCATGCCGTGTTCAAGCGCGAGGGCGACGACATCCGCATGGAGCTGCGGATCTCGCTGGCCGAGGCGGTGGAAGGCGGGCGGGTGACGGCGCAGACGCCGCAAGGGCCGGTGTCGCTGGCGATTCCGCCGGGGTCGAACTCTGGCGACCTGCTGAAACTGCGCGGCAAGGGGGTCCAGACCAAGCCGGCGGCGGGCGATCTGGTGACCCGGCTGTTGATCGTGCTGCCGCGCAAGGAAGATGCTGAACTCAAGGCTTTCGTGAAGACCTGGCCGGGCCGCAAGTTCGATATCCAGCGTTGAATCAGCGTGATGTATGCAATTTTCAAGGCGCATTCGGGGGCGAAACCTGGGCGGCGGCGTTCAGACGGGGTTCACTGTGCCCCGGGTAATCAAACGGCCATGATGCGACGTCTTCTGATAACCGCCCTTGCCGCCCTGCTGGTGACGGGACCTGCGATGGCCCAGCGCGGCCTCGGCTCCACCTGGGCCGATGGCCGTGGCGAGCAGCAGCAGAACAACGAGCGCGCCCAGCAGCGTGAAGTGCCCCTGTCGTCGATCCTGCGCGAGTTGCGCATGCGTTACGGCGGGCAGCACCTCGACGCGCGGAAGACGGGCGACCGCTATGTGATCTCGTGGATCACGGATGACGGCCGCAGGCTGGTGATCGAGGTCGATTCGGCGACCGGCCGTGTGATTTCGGAACGTGGGTGAGATAGATGCGAATTCTTGTTGTCGAGGATGATCCCGATCTGGCCCGCCAGCTCAACGATGCGCTGACGCAGGCGGGCTATGCGGTGGACCACGCGCCGGATGGCGAGGAAGGTCTCTATCTCGGCGAGACCGAACCGTATGATGCGGCGGTGCTCGATCTTGGCCTGCCGAAGATGGACGGCGTGCGTGTGCTGGAGAAATGGCGCGCGGGCGGCAAGGACATGCCGGTGCTGATCCTGACCGCGCGTGACCGGTGGAGCGAGAAGGTGGCCGGCTTCGATGCGGGCGCCGACGACTATCTCACCAAGCCGTTCGTCACGGAGGAGCTGCTGGCGCGTCTGCGCGCGCTGCTGCGCCGGACGGCGGGGCATGCGTCGGCTGCGCTGGAGTGCGGCGACCTGCGGGTTGATACGCGTGCGGCGCGGGCCTCGGTGAACGGTGAGCCGATCAAGCTGACGGCGCACGAATACCGGGTGCTCAACTACATGATGCATCATCAGGGCCGCGTGGTGCCGCGCACCGAACTGGTCGAACACATCTACGATCAGGATTTCG
Source organism: uncultured Rhizobium sp. (assembly GCA_964550535.1). GTDB lineage: Bacteria > Pseudomonadota > Alphaproteobacteria > Caulobacterales > Hyphomonadaceae > UBA7672. The sequence goes on along the minus strand of CAZJZQ010000008.1, from coordinate 14,616 downwards.
ACCGTGATTCCAACACCATCGAGGTGTTCGTCGGCCGCCTGCGGCGCAAGATCGGGTCGAACCGCATCTTGACGGAGCGCGGGCTCGGGTATCGGTTGATCGATCCGAAGGCTGAGAAGATCGTCGAATAGCATGTCTGAAACGGCGGAGGCCGAGAGCCAGGTCCTGGGCACGCGCACGCGCGGGTCCATCGCCCGGCGCATGCTGGTGGCCGCCGCCGTGTGGAGTCTTGCCGTTATCGCCGCCGCTGGCTGGTCGCTGCAGGCGCTGTACGTGACCGAGACGGAAGACCGGCTCGATCAGGATGTGGACGCAGCGATTTTCAGCCTTACCTCCGCCGTTGATTCCGACGAGACGGGCGGACTGGTGGTTGATGCGACGCAGTTGCCGAACGATCCGCGATATACGCGCGCGCTGTCCGGCTGGTACTGGGCGATCCTCAGCCTTGATGCGTCGAACCTGATCGTCGACGCGACGCAATCCCCAAGCTTTTTCGATGCGCGGCCGGAGCCGACGATGGAGCATGTCGCTTCCGCCATCGCGCAGCGCGGCGTCATGGTCCATGAGGATGCGGTTGGGCCGGATGACAATGTGTTGCGTGTCGGGTTGCAGGCGGTGATGCTGCCTGATCGCGCGCAGCCTGTCCTGCTCTATGCGGCCATCGACCGGACGGCGGCGGATGATGCGGTGGGACGGTTCGCCCTGCGGCTCGGCGTGGCGCTGCTGATCCTGGGGTTGGGGCTGGTGGGCGGGGTGGTGGTGCTGATCCATTATGGTCTGCGGCCGCTGCATTCGATCCAGGACAAGCTGGCGGATGTCCGGTCGGGCCGGCGGGATTTGCTGGACGGGGAATATCCCGGCGAACTGTCGCCGCTGGTGACCGAGATCAACACGCTGATCGCGCATAACCGGACCGTGGTGGAGCGGGCGCGGACGCATGTGGGCAACCTCGCCCATGCGTTGAAGACGCCGCTGGCCGTGCTGCTGAATGAATCGCGGTCAGGCAGCGACAAGATGTCCGAACTGGTGCGGCGGCAGGCCGAGGCCATGTCCAGCAACGTCAATCACTATCTGAAACGCGCGCAGGCCGCGGCGCAGGCCGAAGTGCTGGGCGCCCGCTCCGATGTGAAGGAGGCGGTGGAGGGCATTGCACGGATGCTTGAACGCCTGCACCGCGACAAGGGTCTTGCAATATATGTGGATGCGGACCCGCGCGCGGTCTTCCGCGGCGAAAAGGGTGATCTCGATGAACTTGTCGGGAACCTGTTGGAGAACGCCGCCAAATGGTGCAAGTCGCGCGTAAGGGTGAGCGTGTCGCGCAGCGACGAGGGTGTTGAGGTTAGCGTGGATGACGATGGCCCCGGTCTTCCGGCGGAACACCGCGCCAAGGCGATGGAACGCGGCAAGCGGCTGGACGAATCCGAACCGGGCACCGGTCTGGGGCTGTCTATCGTGAGAGAATTGGCCGACATCTATGGTGGGAAGTTCCTGCTGGAAGACAGCCCGCTGGGCGGGTTGAGGGCGCGGCTGCAACTGCCGGCGGCGCCGTTGTGATCTGGGTCATGCTTATCGCGGTTCTGCTCGTTGCGGGTGGAGCATGGTTTGGCGCGAAGACGATGCGTTCGCGCGCTGTCATTCTCGTGGCGGGTCTCATCGCTGTTGGCGCCTACGGGGTTCTGGGCAGGCCCGGCATGCCGGATGATCCGCTGGACGCGCGCCTGGTTGAGCTGGAGGCGCTGGCCAAGGCGGCGCCGGATCAGATCGACGCCGCGCAGTTCATGGCGATTCTCCAGGACCGCGCCCGCAAGGCGCCGGAGGACCCGGGGCCGCACAAGACAATGGGCGACGTGTTGCTGGCGGTTGGCCGCGGCGAGGAAGCGCGCCTGTCCTATCTCGCTGCGCTGCGCCGTGATCCAACATATGCGCCCGCCATTGATGGGCTGTCGGAGCTGCACTTCCTGATGCGCGGCGAGGTGGATGCGGCGACGCTGGAGCGTCTGCCCGAAATCCGCAACCGGGCGCTGACCAATCCGGGGGCGTTGACCAGCGTGCAGTTCGCGGCGCTGTTGCAGGAACGGATCGCCACGGCGCCGGATGATCCGATGGCCTACAAGATGCTGGGCGACATCTATCGGGGCGTGGAGCTGGATGAGCAGGCCATCGCCGCTTATGGCGAGGCGGTGCGGCTGGACCCGCGATCGCACGAGGCCGCCCAACTGCTGGCGGACACCAAATTCCGGCTGACGGGCGCGATCGACGCCGAGACGACTGAGCTTTACCGGAAAGCCTATCAACTCGACACCTCGGACTTGCGGGTAGGCTATATGGCCGGGATCGGCGACTGGCGGGCCGGACGACAGGCGGAAGCCCGGAAATTGTGGGCCGAGATCGAGGCCAAAACGCCGGAAGGCGATCCGCGTCTCCAGATGTTCAGCGCCCTGCGCGAGACGTTCGCGCCGGACAGTCTCGCGGCCGAATAATCGCCGCCAACACAAAGCACTCGCGCTATTGTGTCGCGGAGCGTCTGGCTACTGAAAATCCATGGTAATATAGGATAAGCCGATAGCGCCGTCAGACGCGCGTCCCGGGCAGGAAAGCAGGCAGACATGCGCAAGCGTTCCCAGAGACTTTGGCTGATCGGCGCCGCAGGCGCTCTTGCCGCCGGAGCCATCGCCCTTGCCGCTACTGCGCTACAGGACACGGTGGCGTTCTTTTACGCCCCTTCAGACATCGCGGAAAAAGGCGTCGCGCCGGGACGCAGCGTGCGCGTGGGCGGGCTGATGGCGGAAGGCAGTTTCTCGCACGGCGCCGATGGCGCCATCCATTTCAGCATCACGGACGGACGCGAGACCCTGCCCGTGGTGTTCACTGGCCTGCTGCCCGATCTGGCGGTCGAGGGTCAGGGCATCGTCGCCGAGGGCCGTCTCGACGAGAACGGTCATCTGGTCGCGCAGAAGGTGATCGCGCGGCATGACGAGAACTACATGCCCAAGGAAGTCTATGAGGCGCTGAAGGACAAAGCCGGCGCCGAGGGCGGAGCCCAGTATGAAGGGCCGTCCACTTGATCGCTGAACTCGGGCACGTCTTCGCATTCCTGGCGCTGGCCAGTGCGCTCGCGCAGAGCGTTCTGGGGCTGACGCTCTCCAGTGAAGCCGCGCGGCGGATGGCGGTATCGACCAGCATGCTGCTGCTGCTGGCGATGGCGGCGCTGGTTGTCAGCTTCGTGACGTTGGATTTTTCCGTGGCGCTGGTGGCGTCGCACTCGCACTCGCTGAAGCCGATGATCTATCGCGTTGCGGGCGCGTGGGGGAACCATGAAGGCTCCATGCTGATGTGGTGCCTTATCATGGCGGGTTTTGGCGGCGTCGCCGCGCTGGCCATGCGCGCGGGTGAATTGCGTGACCGGGCGCTCGGCGTGCAGGGCATGCTGACGGCGGGGTCGCTGACCTACCTGCTGTTTGCGTCGAGCCCGTTCACACGGCTTGATCCGGCGCCGCTTGATGGCGGCGGTCTCAACCCGCTGTTGCAGGACCCGGCGCTCGCTCTGCATCCGCCGTTTCTCTATCTCGGTTATGTCGGGTTCTCGTTCGTGTTCTCGCTGGCGGCGGCCGGGCTGATCGCCGGGAAGATCGATCGCGATTGGGCGAAACGCGTGCGGCCGTGGGCGTTGTTCGCGTGGAGCGGATTGACGATCGGCATCTCGCTGGGCGCGATCTGGGCTTATTACGAACTCGGCTGGGGCGGGTGGTGGTTCTGGGACCCGGTGGAGAACGCGTCCTTCATGCCGTGGCTGGTCGGGGCGGCGCTGGTTCATTCGCTGATGGTGACCGAAAAGCGCGGCGGGATGGCGTCGTGGACGGTTTTCCTTGCCGTGCTGGCCTTTTGCCTGTCGATCCTCGGGGCGTTCCTTGTGCGGTCGGGCGTGCTGACGTCGGTGCATGCGTTTGCGGTTGATCCCGAGCGCGGGTTGCTGTTGCTGATCGGACTGGCGCTGGCGGGCGGGTTGGCTTTTGCGCTGTATGCGTGGCGTGCGCCCAAGCTGATGGCGGGCCCGGATTTCGATCCGGTGAGCCGTGAGGGCGCGCTGATCCTCAACAACCTGTTCCTCGCGGTCGCGGCGGCGCTGGTGCTGCTGGGGACTGTGTTGCCGCTGTTCGGGCAGGCGCTGGGCGTCACGATGTCGATCGGCGAGCCTTATTTCCAGTTGACGCTGGCGCCGATGATGGCGGTGCTGTTCCTGTTCATGCCGCTGTCGCAGGCCTCGACCTGGCAGAGGACGGAGATGAAGCCGCTGTTGAAGCGCTTCATGCCGGCGGCGGTGATTGCGGTCGTGGCGGCGATTGCATCTTTCTTCTTCGTTCCCTCATTCTGGATGTCCTTTGGCGTTCTGGCCGGCGTGTGGGTGATCGCGGGCGTTGTCACCGATCTGGCGCGCCGGGCGGGGCCGGGCGGGATTGGCCGGGTGTTCCGGTTGTCGCTGGGCGTGTGGGGCATGGCGGTTGCGCATATCGGGATGGGGGTGTTCGTGATCGGCGCGGCGGTGGAAACCGCGTCGCGCATCGAGCGCACCTTTGCGATGGCGCCGGGCGAGCAGGTCGAGATTTTCGGCTGGAGCTTCCGGTTCGATGGCGTCAGCGAGGAAGAGGGCCCGAACTATTTCGCCACGCGCGCGCAGGTTCACGCCACGCATGACGGGGTGCAGGAAACCCTGACGCCGGAGCGCCGCTTCTATCCGGTCGCGGGAACGCCCACGACCGAGGTGGCCATCCGCAAGACGCTGGGCGGCGATGTTTACGTGGCGCTGGGTGATCCGCTGCGGGATACGCCGGGGGCGTGGCGCATCCGGGTGGCGCAGCACCCGATGATCGACTGGGTGTTTGGCGGTGCGGCGCTGATCGCGATTGGCGGGTTCATGGCCTTCGCGGCGCGGCTGCGGCGCAGGGCGCCGGTTGCTGATGCGGCGGCGGGCGCTGCGCCTGCCCCGGCCGGTGCGGCTGTTACGGGAGCGGGGCCATGATCCTCGCCCTTGTCATGGCGGTGGTGACCGGCGGCGAGCAGCCGCTGGACGACGCGCGTCTGGAGGCGCGGGCGCAGAACCTGATGCGGGAAATCCGCTGTGTGGTCTGCGAGAACGAGCCGGTTTCCCAATCCACCACCGATATCGCCGTGGACATGCGCCGGACGATCAGAAATCAGGTCGCGGAGGGGGCTTCGGACCAGCAGGTGCGGAATTTCTTCTCCGAGCGGTACGGGAATTTCGTGCTGTTCCGGCCGCCGCTGGACGGTCTGGGCCTGCTGTTGTGGATATTTCCGTTCGTCGTGCTGGCGGGGGCGGGGCTGGTCATCGGCCGCCGTCTGGTCGCCCGGCGGCGCAGGGATCTGGCTCCCGTACCGGACGAGCAGCCATAGCGATTAACCGCCATTTGCGCGCGTACCCGGCTTTTTCAGCCGGGAATCTGGTTACAAAGCTCTCACAGACGGCACTGGCGCCGCCGCATGATTGCCTTAAAGTGACAGAAGATGGCGCTGAAGGCGTGCACGGCGCGTTGTCTGGACAGAGTCGCCCGCGGCGCGGCCGCTTCGGGCGCAGGCGCACTTAGAGAAGGCTTTAAATGAGCAAGGTTGGACCGGTGAACGCAGCCCGTATCCGCGTGGTTGCAGGTCTTGCGGCGGTGATCGCGGCAGGCGGACTCGCGGCGCCTGTTCAGTCCCAGACGCCCCGGCCGATCGCGGTGACCCCGCCGGCTGGCGCGCCGATGAGCTTTGCGGACCTGATCGACAAGGTGAGCCCGGCGGTGGTGAGCGTCGAGGTGACCACCGAAATGCAGTCGTCGCGCATGGCGCGGCAGTTCAACCCCTTCCGCGGCCTTCCCGGCTTCGACGAGTACGAAGAACGTTTTGGCGGCGAAGAGGGGGAAAACGTCCCCGGGCCGGAAACGAACGAGTTTGGCCGGTCGCTGGGGTCGGGCTTCTTCATTTCGTCCGACGGCTACATCGTCACCAACAACCACGTGGTCGAGAACGCCCGTGAGATCACGGTTTCGCTGAAGGGCGGTGATGAGTATGAAGCGGAGCTGGTCGGCACCGATCCGCAGACGGACCTCGCGGTTCTGAAAGTGAAGCGCCGGGGCGTTTATCCCTATGTGCAGTTCGCGCTGAAATCGAAGCCGCGCGTTGGCGACTGGGTGGTGGCCGTGGGCAACCCGTTCGGCCTGGGCGGCACCGCGACCGCCGGTATCGTCTCGGCTGACGGCCGCGAGTTGAGCGGCGGCGTCTATAACAACTTCATCCAGGTGGACGCCCCGATCAACCGCGGCAACTCGGGCGGTCCGACGTTCAACCTCACCGGCGAAGTGATCGGCGTGAACACGGCGATCTTCTCCGAAACTGGCGGCAGCGTCGGGATCGGGTTCGCGATCGAGGCCACCGTCGCCAAACAGATCACCGACACGCTGATCAAGGATGGCAAGGTCGTTCGCGGCTGGCTGGGCGTCGAAATCCAGAACCTCGACTCGCGCTTTGCTGAAGCGCTTGGGCAAGCCGGGCTGAAAGGCGCGGTTGTGTCGAAGGTGACGTCGGGCGGTCCCGCCGAGCAGGGCGGCATCCGCCGTGAAGACATCATCGTTGCGGTGAATGGCGACAAGATCGAGAACAATCGCCAGCTGACGCAACGCGTGGGCAGCCTGATCGCGGGATCGCGCAACTCGTTCAAGGTGATCCGCAGCGGCAAGGAAGAAACAGTCTGGGTGACGGTGCGGGCGCGCGCCGAGAACCTGGGCGAGCTGGCGCCCAACCCTGCCCGTGACAAGTTTGAAGCTCCCAAGGCCGGTCCGAATGATGTGAAGGTGCTGGGCGGGTCGGTTCGCCCTCTGCTGCCCGCCGAGTTCAGCAAGTTTGCGTTGGCTGCGGGCGACACGGGTCTGCTGGTCGTCTCGACGGAGCGCAACGGCGCGCTGGCCGAGGCGCAAATTTCCGCAGGTGATGTGCTGCTGACAGCCAACAGCAAGAAACTCTCGTCGGTGAAAGACCTTGAGGACGTGATCGCCAAGGCAAAGGCTGACGGGAAAGAAGATATTATTGTGCTCGTGGGGTGCGGCAATCGCGAAAAGTGCCAAGACAGCACCCTGTTGCATCCGGTGAAGATCAAGTAGCGGAATGGAACAGCAGATGCGGGTGCTGGTTATCGAGGATGATGCGGTCGCCGCCGCTTTCGTGAAACGTGTGCTTTCCGAAGCGGGCCATGAAGTGGACGTGTGCGGCGACGGCGAGAACGGGCTCGACCGGGCCAAGACGGGCGAATACGAGGCGCTGGTCGTCGATCGTATGCTTCCCGGAATGGACGGTCTCCGGCTGCTGAAGACCTATCGCGACGGCGGCGGACGGGCTCCGGCGTTGTTCCTGTCGGCGCTGGGCGAGGTGGATCACCGCGTCGAGGGGCTTCAGGCTGGCGGCGACGATTATCTCGTGAAGCCCTATGCGCCCAGCGAGCTGGTCGCGCGCGTCGAAGCGCTGGGCCGCCGGGCGACGGGCGAAATCCCGACAACCAAGCTGACGGTTGGCGGTCTGGAGATGGACCTGCTGGCGCGCACGGTGTTTCGCGACGGCACGAAGATCGATCTTCAGCCGCGAGAGTTCCGCTTGCTGGAATTCCTGATGCGGCATGCCGGGCAGGTCGTGACGCGCACGATGCTGCTGGAGAAGGTGTGGGACTATCACTTTGATCCCCAGACCAATGTGATCGATGTGCACGTGTCGCGCCTGCGCGGGAAGATCGACAAGGACTTCGACCGGCCCTTGCTGCACACGGTGCGCGGAGCAGGATACCGGCTTGAGGCATGAAGATCCGGCGCCTGCCTGCGCTGATCGGTAAGACGACAGGCGGCAGGATTGGCCGGTTGCCGGCCCTTGTCCGGACGACGACTTTCCGGCTGGCGCTGCTGCACGCGTCGATCTTCATTCTCTTCACGGCGTTCCTGCTGGCTTATCTCTATTATGAGACGGCCGGGCATCTTGGGCGGCAGGCCGAGGCGCAGCTGAACGCCGAGTTCCAGGAATTGTCGGCTGCCTATCGCGGCGGCGGGTTCGACCGCCTGAACCAGGCGGTGGTCGAGCGTTCGTCGGCGCGGGGGAACTTTTTCTATCTCCTGCAGGATGCGGACGGCGACAAGGTCTCCGGCGACTTCGACGTGCTGCCTGCGCCTGCGCCGCCTGCCGGCCAGGTGGTGGACGTGCGCTTTGGTTATGAAGCGCGCTCCACCAAGGGCGACGCCAGCCGTCGCGATGCGGAGGGCCGCATCTCGCGCCTGTCGGAAGGCGGGACGCTGCTGGTGGCTTATGACATCGGTGAGCGCGGTGAGATGAACCGGCAGATATCGCTGGTGGTGTGGCGGTCGGCGGCTGTCGGTTTCGTGTTGTCTCTGATCGGCGGCGTGCTGATTTCCCGCTCCGCTGCGCAACGCGCCGAGCAGTTGGCGCGCACGACCGAGGACGTTATGGGCGGCGACCTGTCGCGCCGTGCGCCTGTTCTGGGGTCGGGTGACGAGTTTGACCGGCTGTCGGAACAATTGAACGCGATGCTGGCGAAGCTGGAGCGGCTGGTGATCTCGTCGCGATCGGCGGGGGATTCCATCGCGCATGATCTGCGCTCGCCGCTGACGCGGTTGCGGAACCGGCTTGAGGCGGGGCTGAGCGAGACGTCGCCTGAAGGGCGGCATGCGGCGCTGGCGCGGTCGCTGGAGGATCTCGATGGCGTGCTGGATACGTTCAACGCGATCCTGCGGCTGTCGCGCGTGCAGGCCGGCGCGTCGGGCTCGTTCCGCAGGCTGAAGGTGGCGGCGATGCTGGACGAGCTGGCGGAGCTGTACCAGCCGGTCTGCGAGGAGGCCGGGCTGGTGTTCGAGCACACGCCGGATATCGATGCCGAACTGCTCGCCGACCGCGATCTGGTTGCGCAGGCGCTGGCCAACCTGCTGGACAACGCCGTGAAGTATTCCAATCCCGGCGGACGCATCTCGTTGATCTCGCGGCGGCTGTCCGATCATGAGATCGAGGTGGTGGTGAAGGACACGGGGCCCGGCATTGCGCTGGAGGATCGCGAGCGGGCGGTTGAACGTTTCGTGCGGTTGGAGCAGTCGCGGTCGAAACCGGGTAGCGGGCTGGGGCTGTCGCTTGCCGCTGCGGTGGCGGAGGCGCATGGCGGGCGGTTGGTGCTGAGCGATAGCGGCGGTCCGCCGGGGAGTCCCGGCCTGTCCGCGCACCTGATCCTGCCGGCCGCGTAACGCCTGCGCCGTGGACGCGGCGAGGGAAACGGATAGGTTGCGCGCGATGAATCAACTGGCGGCTCCCGGCGTAATTGCACCCATTCGCGGCGGCGAGGGCGACCCTGTCTGGGCGCTGGCGACGGCGGCGACGCATGCGCCCTATCTCGCGCGATTACAGCACAATCATCAGGACGCACTGGCGCGGTTGCGCCAAGGCGAAGCGCCGGAAGCGGTGTTTGCTAGCGCGCTGGCGGACATGAAAGCGGCCGCCGCGATCGCCGGGCCGTTCGACGCGCCGATGGCTGCGATGCGGCGCGCCAAGGAAGTGGGGCACATGGTTGCGGCGGCTGCGGACCTTTCGGGCGTATGGGGGCTGGACAAGGTTGTGGGGTCGCTGAGCGAGCTGGCGGATGAATCCGTGCGGTCGGCGCTCGCTCTGGCCATTCGCGCGTCCTGGGCGGGCGGACGGTTTGGCGAGAAGGTGGAGCGGGAGGACCTGCCCGGCTTCTTCGCGCTGGCCATGGGCAAGATGGGCGCGCATGAGCTGAACTATTCCAGCGATATCGACCTGATCCTGCTGTTCGATCTCGACATCGTGCCTGTGGACCCGAACCGGGTGAAGGAGGGCATGACGCGGATGACGCGCGATATCGTGCGCATCCTGGAAGAGCGCACGGCGGACGGGTATGTCTTCCGCACGGACCTGCGGTTGCGGCCCGATCCGGCGTCGACGGCGCCGGCGGTATCGACGCAGTTCGCTGCGGGTTACTATGAAAGCGTCGGGCAGAACTGGGAGCGCATGGCGCACATCAAGGCGCGCGTGTGCGCGGGCGATGCAGCGGCCGGGCGTGATTATCTTGAACAGCTTGTGCCCTATGTCTGGCGGCGTCACCTCGATTACTGGGCCATCGCGGACATTCACTCGATCAAGCGCCAGATCCATTCGCATGGCGGACACGCCGCGCTGGCGGCGGCTGATTTCGATGTGAAGCTTGGACGGGGCGGCATTCGAGAGATCGAGTTTTTTGCCCAGGTGCAGCAGCTGATCCTTGGCGGCAGGTTTCCCGCGCTGCGCGCCCCGCGAACGAAGGCTGCGCTGGCGGCGATGGAGGAAGCGGGTGTGGTGACGCCCGAGGTGAGCGCGAACCTGCATCAGGCTTACGATTTCCTGCGCGGTCTGGAGCATCGCATCCAGATGGTGCACGACGAACAGACGCACCGCCTGCCTGACATTCCTGACAAGCGGCGGCAGGTTGCTGTGCTGGCGGGCTTCGAGGAGCAGCCAGTTTTCGAGACCGCCGTGGCAAGCACGCGCACGGGGGTTCACAACATCTACTCCGACCTGTTCGCGCAGGAGGAGCGGCTCTCGGGTTTCGAGGGCAACCTTGTGTTCACGGGCGTCGATGATGACCCCGGCACTGTCGCCACGCTGAAGGGCATGGGGTTCGGCAATCCGTCGCGTATCATCGCCGCGTTCCAGGCCTGGCACCGGGGAGGGGTTCCCGCGACGCGATCTGCGCGCGGGCGGCAGATCCTGACGGCGTTGGCGCCGCGGCTGCTGACCACGATCTCTGAATGCGGCGCGCCCGATGCGGCGTTCGAGCGATTCAGCGATTTCTTCGGCGGTCTGACTGCCGGCGTGCAGACCATGTCGCTGATGCTGGCCGAGCCGTCGCTGTCGCGCGACATCATCGAGACGATGGCGTTTGCGCCGAAACTGGCGTCCGATCTGGCGCGGCGGCCGGCCTTGCTGGAAGCCATGATGGAGCCGCGTTTCAGGGTCGCGGTGAACGAGGATCCGCCGGGTGATCGCGCGGCGCGCCTGCGGGTGCAGATCGACCGCGCCGATGGGTTCGAGGCGCAGATCAATGCGGCGCGCCGGTTCCATCGCGAGGAAGCGTTTCGCATCGGGTATCAGCTGCTGCGCGGCGGTGTCGATGCGGAGGCGGCGGGGCAGGCCTATGCGGATCTGGCGGACGCATGTGTGGCCGAAATGGCGCGCGTGGCGGAAGCCGATGTCCGGACCCGCTTTGAGGGTGAGATCGGCAAGTGGGCCGTGTGCGCGCTGGGCAAGTTCGGCGGCCGCGAGCTGACGGCGACATCTGACCTCGACCTGATGCTGGTTTACGAGCCCGAGGGCGAGAACGCCACGATGATGGCGACGCGTTTCGTGCAGAGGTTGATCGCCGCGCTGTCAGCGCCGACGGAGGAGGGCGCGCTGTACGAAGTGGACATGCAGCTGCGTCCGTCCGGGCGCGCCGGTCCTGTGGCGGTGCAGTTTTCGTCGTTCGAGGCGTATTATCGGGGCGAAGCGTGGACGTGGGAGTTCATGGCGCTGACGCGCCTGCGTCCGGTAGCGGGCGATCCGGGGCTGTGCGCGCGGCTGGCCGCCGCTGCGTGCGCGGCGCTGAGGGCGAAGAGCGGCGACCCGAAGGTCACGGCTGACGCCGCCGACATGCGGCGGCGGATGGCGCGGGAGCGGCCGGCGAAGTCGCACTGGGATCTGAAACTGGCTCCGGGCGGGCTGGTCGATCTGGAGTTCGTCATCCAGCACGAGATATTGCTCGCCGCCGGCCAGTCGCCGCAGGTGGTGCAGCCGTCATCCCTCCAGGCGCTTGAGGAGCTGGTGCGGGTGGGGCGGATCGAGGCCGGGGCGGCGGACACGCTGGCGCAGGCGTTGCGATTCCTTCTCGACTTGCAGCAGGTCGTGCGGATCGCGGTTGGGGACAAGTTTGAGCCAGCCACTGCGCCTGAGGGGCTGGCGGGCTGGTTGGCGCACTGGATGGGCGAGGACGGGTTCGCGGCGCTGGACGCTAAACTTCTGTCGATTCAAGCCGCTGTCGCTGCAATCCGGCAGCAGAAACTAGGCCCGTTATCGACGGATTAGGGGCTGGGGATCGTTCAACCCATGACAGATCCGAAGCGGCTTCCGGCGCAATCGCAGCCGGAGGTGCGCCAAGGCTCGGCAAATGGCGTGACTGGATGCATACTCCTGCCCGCATTCGCAGCGTTAACCGCCCCATCCCGGGCCCCGGTAACGTGCGGCATGAGGATGGCGCGCGCCCGATGCGGGATCCGGACGACGAACTGGTCCGTAAGGTTGGCGCGGGCGACAAGCACGCGGCGGCCGAACTTGTGCGGCGTCACCTTCCCAAGATGATTGGTCTGTCGCGCCGGATGCTGGGCGATCCGGCCGAAGCCGAAGATGTGGCGCAGGAAGTGTTCCTGCGGGTGTGGAAGCACGCCGCGGCCTGGAAGCCGGGCCAGGCGAAATTCGAGACCTGGATGCACCGTGTGGCCATGAACCTGTGCCTGGACCGCCTGCGCCGGGCCGGCCGGAATGGCGGGGAGGTTTCGCCCGAAACGCCGGATCAGGAAGCCTCCGCCACCCGCAACCTGGATGAGCGGCAGCGCCGCGAACGGGTGCGTGACGCTCTGCAGGTTCTGCCAGAGCGGCAACGTGGCGCAGTCGTTTTATGCTATTATCAAGAACGATCGAACATTGAAGCGGCGGAAATCCTTGGCGTCAGCGTTGATGCCCTTGAGAGTCTGCTGTCGCGTGCGCGCCGTACGCTCAAGGCGGAACTCGCCGCCGAGCGCGCGGATTTGATGCACGGCCTAGAGACGGGTTGAGGGCGAGACGATGGTTATGACCGAAACACGCTTTCTGGAGTTGCTTGCGATCTATGGTGCCGACCTGTCGCGCTGGCCGCAGGCGGACCGGATCGCCATGGATGGTTACCTGGAGGCCGCTCCGCACAGGCTGCGCGATCTTTGGGAAAGCGAGCGGTCGTTCGACACGCTGCTGGGACTGGAGCGTGATGCGCCCGCGCCCGTTTCGCTGGAGAAGCGACTGATTGCTGCTGCGCCCGCGCGTCGTCCTGCGCGCGTCACGCGGAAGTTGTTCGGCCGCTGGACCGCCCCGCAATGGGCGACAGGCGGCGCGATCGCGGCTTCACTGGCGCTCGGGTTCGCGGTGGGATATGCGGGCGAGCCGCAAGGGACGCTCGATGATCTCGCCATCGAGGCGCCGGAAATGCTGGCGCTGTCCGATAACGGATCGGCTGTTGTGCTGCTGAGCGAGCAGGCTGGTCTCAACTGAGTTCGATATGTCCGGTAAACTGAAGATCGCCCTGATTGTCTCGATCGCCGTTAATGCGGCCCTGCTTGGCATTGTGGGCGGACGCATGGTGGTGAAGGCCGCTCCGCAGTCAGCCGTTTCGGGCGAGTTGCCGCGTGAAGGCACTTACGCTCCAGTCTCCGCCACGGTTCAGGCCGCGTGGGCGCAACTGCCGCGAGACGACCGGGTTGTTCTGCGCGACCAGTTCCGCGAGCTGGGCCGTGATTCTGCGGCGATGACGAAAAAGCTTCGGGCGTCGGCGGCGCGCATCGCCGAGATCGCGCGCACCGAACCGTTCGACGGCGATGGGCTGCGGGACCTGGTTATCGTTTACCGCCACCTTCAGGCGAGCCAGCAGGAACGGGTCGATAATATCCTGGTCAGCCATCTTGAAGAGATGCCTCCTGAAGCGCGTGAGATTGCGGCTTGGGGGTTGCTGACGCCGTACTATTCATGGATACGCCCGGCGCAATCCGGCGCTGGCGCGCACCGCACGCCTGCGCAGACGGATCAGCTTGGGCCCGTGGCGCCGGAGCCGACAGAGGCGCAGCACAGGCCGGAGCCTGCGCAATAGGGCGCCGGAGTGTTACGAGATACTGTAGTGAGAGAGTTTTGGCGGCAGCGCCGTGCGCGCTACGCGTCGAGGCGCGGCCGGCTTTGCGCCGGGGGCTGCGGTGGTTTGCCGTTCGCGGATGGGACCGGCAGATAGATCGAAACGGTTGTACCTTCACCGACCTTGCTGGTGATCGTCAGATAGCCGCCGTGCATTTCCGCGAATGATTTCGTAAGCGCCAGGCCCAAGCCTGTCCCCTGAGCGTTGCGGCCGTCGGGCGATTTGGCTTGCTCAAACGGCTGGCCGAGCCGGGGGAGGTCGGCCTCGTTGATGCCGATGCCTGTATCGGCCACGCGGACGACGACCCAATCGTCTTCGCAAGAGACAGTCACGCTAATCTGGCCGCCAGCGTCCGTGAACTTTATGGCGTTGGCGATGAGGTTCAGCGTCATCTGTTTGATGGCGCGATGATCGCCATTGATATCGGGCAGGTCGTCGTCCGGATCGAAGTCGAGCGCGACGCCCTTGTCGCCTGCGCGGCGCCGGATGAGGCGGACGGCGGCATCAACGGCGTCGGACGGGTCGATCGGTTTCGGACTTATCTGCATCTTCCCCGACTCGATCTTCGCCATGTCGAGAATGTCGTTGATGAGGTCGAGCAGGTGTTGGCCTGAGCCGAGAAT
>CAZJZQ010000007.1:0-49682 GCA_964550535.1 uncultured Rhizobium sp. | reverse complement strand
CGTTTTAGCAAGTGCTCAACTCGTCGAAGACAACTCCGGTCAGCCCTGAAAACAATCACCGGGGCGCGTGAATGCGCACCAGACTACGAACTACCCGGCGCCTGGCCTTAAAAACCAGCCGCCACGCCTACAGCGCATTGCGCGCCCCGCTCCCTCATGCCCGGAGCTAAAACATGGCGACATCCCGCAGGGCTCAAACCCGTGCGAAGGAGAAGCCGCACCCACCGCTCTCTTCGTGTCCTTGTGCTTCACTTTGAGCCTTGGTGTTTCTCTTCATCAGCAGAAAAGACAAACACGAAGACACAAAGAACCACGAAGGCCACGAAGCACGGGCGTAGCCCCTCGCACGCCGTCATCTCCATCCGCACCACTCTCCCGTGGAGTCATTCTCGGGCGGGGAGGCAGATGAGCGCCGGGCGATCGCGCCTCACGATGAACGGCTAAACATCCGCCGCCGCCCCTACTTCCGCCGCGCCCTGAAAAACCCGCGCAGCATTTCCGCGGACTCATCCCCCAGCACGCCGCCCACAACATCAGGCCGCGAGTGGCACGTAGGCTGCGCAAAGAATTTCGGCCCGTGCGCCACCGCTCCGCCCTTCTCATCCGGCGCGCCATAGACGACCCGCCCGATACGCGCATGACTGATCGCTCCCGCGCACATCGCGCACGGCTCCAGCGTCACATAGAGCGTCAGCCCCGCCAGCCGGTAATTCCCGCGCCTCGCCGCAGCCGCACGCATCGCCAGCACCTCCGCATGGGCGGTGGGATCGTGCAGCGCGATAGGCTGATTGTGAGCCTCAGCCACGATCTCGCCCGTCGCGGGATCAACCACGACAGCCCCAACCGGCGCCTCGCCCGCCTGTGCCGCCGCAGCGGCCAGCTCCAGCGCGCGGCGCATCATCGCGATATCGGTGTCGGTCTGCATGGCCCTCCCATACACGCGCCGCACCGATGGCGCAAAATGCCTCCCCATCGCGCGGAGGCAGTGCTACAGGGCCGCGATGCGCATCGTCGGCGGAAAATTCAAGGGCCGGGCTCTCAAGGCGCCCGAGGGGCGGACCACCCGCCCCACCTCGGATCGTGCGCGCGAATCCATCTTCAACGTCCTCGCTCACGCCGAATGGGCCCCCGCGCTCGAAGGCGCCCGCATCATCGACGCCTTCGCAGGCTCCGGCGCGCTGGGCTTCGAGGCGATCTCGCGCGGCGCCGCTTTCTGTCTGTTCGTGGAGACTGACAGCACCGCGCGCGGCGCCATCCGCGACAATGTCGAGACGTTTCAGCTTTTCGGCGTCACCCGCATCCATCGCCGTTCGGCGACAGATCTCGGCGCCAAACCCGCAGGCCTTGGCGAGCCCTTCGATCTCGTCTTCCTCGACCCGCCCTACGCCCGGAACCTCGTGCCCCAAGCCATCGAGCAGCTGGTGAGCGGCGCATGGATCACAGCGGACGCGCTCATCGTCGCCGAGACCGGCGCCGGCGAAGACCCGCCCGAAGCGTCCGGCTGGGAAACGGTGGACGCCCGCGCCTACGGCGCCGCCCGCGTATCCTTCCTGCGCCGCCCGAACAGCGCCGTCTCTCTGGGGAACGGCGTCCAGGGCGAGAGCACGTAGGCCAGCAACAGCGCGATCGTCGTCAGGTCGAACACCGACACGTTCACCATGTCGTCCGCCGTCCACAGCCATAGCTGCGTCGACGACATCGTGTCGTCGATCCCGACCAGCAGGAACGCCGCGATGTTGTTGCCGACATGCAACCCCATCGCCGCCGCCAGACCGCCCGTCCGCCAGATCGTCGCCGCCGCCACCAGTCCGAACAACGTCGTCGAGGCGACATAGTAGAGGCCAAATTCCAGCGTCGGCTCGCTGGTGAAATGCCCCCACCCGAACAGGAAGGCCGGCAGGAAGCCCCACACAATCGCGCTGTTGAACCGCGCGCCGAGTTGCTGCACCAGATAGCCCCGGAAAGCCAACTCCTCGCCGGACGACTGGAAGTAGATCAGCAACGCCACGGGCAGCGCGAACACCGCCCAGTCCTGCACCGGCAGCGCGCTGCGATACGGCACGAAGCCCGCCGCCAGCGACAGGCCGATATTGATCGCCAGATACCCGGCGACGACCAGCAGCCCTTGCGCAAACTCGTTCCCGCGCACGCGGCCTTCCGGCGAGAACAGCGTCTTCATCCGCTGCCCGTCATGCATCAGCCGCAGCGCGATCCACACGCCGAACCACAACCCGAGGAAAGTGGACAGGATCACAAGCGTCATCAAAGGCGTCTCCGCCTCGACGATCGAAGTAATCACTTCATTGAGGTCGAACGCCTCGCGCACCGTGAACGCGGAAACGAGAATCGTGGCGAGCACGACGAGGAACGACCACCCCATCCATACGGTGACAATGATGAGAACGCCCACCAGCGTTCGCCACAGGCTCGCTTTCGGCCGCGCCGCATCCAGCCAGCGGTCGAAAGGCCTGCGCGCAGGCTCCGCCCATCCAGCAGCCGCCGCCTCTGGCGTCGCCTGCCCTTCGGTGTGACCGCTCATGCCATGCCCCCGCTGCCCCCCGTCACGGCAGCAACACCGTGGCGCCTGTCGTCTTCCGCCCCTCCAGCGCGCGATGCGCATCGGCGGCGTCCTTCAATGCAAAGCGCTGGCGAACATCCGCCCGCACCGCGCCGGACCGCATGGCGCCCCACAGCGCAGCCGCGCCACGATCAAGGTCCGCCCGGTCATGCGTGAAGTGGAACAGGCCCGGCCGCGTCATCACCAGCGAGCCGCCCTGATTCAACCGCGCCGGCGCAATCGGATCAACCGGCCCCGACGCATTGCCATAGGTGATGAACCACCCCCGCGGCGCCAGCGACTTCAGGCTCGGCTCCGCCGACACCTTGCCCACGCTGTCATAGACAACCGGCACGCCCTTGCCGCCGGTCAGCGCCTTCACCCGCGCCGGAATGTCCTCGTCCGGCAGGATCGTTTCGGCGCAGCCATAGCCCCGCGCCTGCTCCGCCTTCTCCGGCGACGACACGACGCCGATCACCCGCGCGCCCAGCGCATTGGCCCACGGCACAAGGATCGAGCCCACGCCGCCCGCCGCCGCCCACACCAGAATCGTCTCGCCCGGATTGATCCGGCGAATCTCGAAGATCAGCATCCAGACGGTCAGGCCCTTCAGGAACACCGCCGCCGCGTCCTCGTCCTTCACCTCGTCCGGGATTTTCACCATCCGGTCCGCCGGCGCATTGCGGTGGGTCGCATAGGCCCCGGCGACGCCGTTATAAACCACGCGGTCGCCAGCCTTCAGCCCGCTCACCCCCTCGCCCAACGCCTCCACCACGCCGGCCGCCTCCACCCCCAGCACGGCCGGGGGTTTCACGGGGTACAACCCGGTGCGGGTATAAACGTCGATGAAATTCAGCCCGATAGCTGTCTGGCGCAGGCGAACCTCGCCCGGCCCCGGCGGCGCCAGATCCACCTGCTCGAACACCATTTCCTCCGGACCGCCTGCCTTGTGGATGCGGATGACCTGAGTTGTGGACATGAGGACGTCTCCCGGTGGCGGTCTGTAACGAACTCATGTCTAACTCGCCCCGTGGAGACGGGCGAGATCATATGCGGAATTGATGAAGCCGGGCGCGGGCCGTGGGCGGGGCCGGTGTGCGCCGCAGCCGTGATCCTCGATACGAACAGGCCGATTCCCGGCCTGAACGATTCCAAGAAAATCAGCGCCGCCCGCCGCGAAAAGCTGGCGATTCAGATCAAGTCCGATGCCGCAGCCTGGGCGATCGGCTGGGCCACGGCTGAGGAAATCGACACGCACAACATCCGTCAGGCCAACTTCCTCGCCATGAGACGGGCGTTCGAGGCGCTGGGCGTCCCGCCCACCCATGCGCTGGTGGACGGCAACGACCCGCCGCCGCTGGCCTGCCGGATCACCTGCGTGATCGGCGGAGACGCTATACATCCCGTGATTTCCGCCGCCTCCATCCTCGCCAAGACCGCCCGCGACGCTCACATGGTTGAGCTGGACAACCTTCATCCCGGTTACGGTTTTGCTCAACACAAAGGCTATGGCGTGGCCGCCCATCTGGCCGCCCTGCGCTCGCGCGGGCCGTGCAAGGCGCATCGTATGAGCTTCAAGCCTGTACGAGATGCCGCAGCGGCTTTTACCTAACCGTCATATGACTGTAACGCCGCCGTCACGCGGCGGATGCATTGCGGCCCGTCGCTCCAATCATGAGGCCGGGATTCGTCATGTCCAGAACCGCCACCGCCGCTATCGCCCTGTTCGCCGCATTCGGCGCAGCCGCCTGCGGCAACCTTCCGCCCGTTCCGCTCGCCACGCCCTACGCCGAAACGCCGCCGGTCGGCACGGGCCAGGGTGAAGACGCCGCCGATGATCCGGCTGTCTGGATCCACCCCTCCGATCCCGCGAAGTCGCTGGTGTTCGGCACCGACAAGAAAGCCGGCTTTTACGCCTACGACCTCTCCGGCGCGCAGGTTCAGCACAACCCCGCCGGCGAGTTGAACAACATCGACATCCGCCAGGGCGTGCAGATGGGCGGCCAGACAGTCGATCTCATGGGCGCCAGCAACCGCACCGACAACTCGCTCACCCTCTTCACCATCGACCGCGCCACGGGCCTCGCCACGCTGCATTCAGCGACGCCCACCGGCATCGTCGAGCCCTACGGTTTCTGCATGGGAAATGACGCGAACGGCTGGATCGGCGTGATCCCCTACAAGACCGGCGACATCCAGCTCTTCCGCTTCGGCCCCGACGGGAAACCCGTCGCCGCTCCCGCCACCTTCAAGGTTTCCGGCCAATCCGAAGGCTGCGTGGTGGACGAAGAGAACGGCGCGATCTTTGTCGGCGAGGAAAATGTCGGCCTCTGGCGCTTCACCTATGACGGCGTCACCGAAACCAGCCGCACGCTGGTGGACAGGATCAACTCCGGCACGGGCCTCGTTGCAGATGTCGAAGGCGTGGCGCTATGGCGCGCTCCCGGCGGCGAAGGCTATGTCATCGTCTCGTCCCAGTCCGCCGACCGCTACATGATCTACGACCGCAAGGCCCCCAACGCCCTGCGCGGCGCATTCGGCGTTGGCGCCTCCCCGGATGGCAAGGTCGATGCGGTCAGTCACACGGACGGCATCGAGGTGATCTCCACCCCGCTCGGCCCCGGCCTCCCGCGCGGCATCTTCATCGCGCAGGACGACGACAACAGCGATCCCGCCGCCGCCCAGAACTTCAAATTCGTCGACTGGCGCGAAATCGAAAAGGCCATCGGCCTCAACTGATCCAACCACACCGCCGGAACATCGCCGCCCGGAAGCCGAAAGCTTCCGGGCGGTCTTGATTCCGCCCTGAGGCAACACGACACCAGCCGCTCTCCCGCCAATGTGAGGTGTGTTATTCCCGCCGCCCGGCGATTAATTCGTTGCAATCCCCAATTTCGCGAACGCTTGCATCCGCCCGGCGCGTGCATCGGGCACACGCCGCGAAGGCGCGTTTGCAACTTGCGGCAAACGCGAAAGATTCTGCACCGCATCGCTCCGTGACCGGACAAAGTATCCGGCGTCCCGGCGCCTCGGCGTTCACGGAAGCGATTCAAAACCTTTCGCAATCCGTCGCGAAAGCATCACGGCGTCTTTGCACGGCGCTCCTATCGCCCCGCCGTCGGACTTCGCAGTCCAGCGGAGTCGCAGCGTGCTTCCGTCCTCCCGGAGAAGCACGCGGCCAGAGGGGAGTTGCATTCATGAAACCGTTCGGCGCACGCCGCCTGTCATTCGCCGCCCGCATTCTGCTGGCCACCACGGGCCTCACGCCCGCAGCCTTCGCCCAGACCGGCCCCGAGGCTGAAGATCCGCTGCAACAACCGCGCGACGTCGTCCTCGTCGAAGGCCGCGTCGAAGCCCAGGCCACCCAGATGGCGCTGGAACTCGCCACTTTCGGCACGCAGGTCCAGTTGATCTCCTCCGAAGAAATCGAAACCGGCGGCTTCACCAATTTCGGTGAGGCGGCCGCCGGCCTGATCCGCGGCGCCAACGTCGGCTACTCCCCGGACGAAGGCGAGTTCACCATCCGCATCGACGGCGGCACCGACCGCGACACGTTGCTGCTCGTTGACGGCGTGCCGTTCTTCGACCGTTCATCGCCCAGCGAAGACCTGTGGCCCGCCACCGCCATCGACCCACGCATGATCGACAGCGTCGAAGTCTTCCGCGGCGGCCAGTCCCTCTACTTCGGATCAAATGGCGGCCTCGGCGTCGTCAGCGTCCGCACCAAGGCCCCGAACGGCGAGGCCAAAGGTCAATTCGGCGTCTATACCGGTTCGTTCAAGACACGCGAAATCTACGGCAACGTCGCCTACCCGCTCACCGAAGACGGTTCGCACAGCGTGCTGGTCTATGGCCGCTCCTACCACTCCGACGCCCACACCCTGTTCGACCCGGAAGCCTATGGCGACAACGTGCTGCGCCTCGGCGGCTTCCAGTCCTTCCCGTATGACTTCAACAGCCTCGGCGTGAAATACCTCTGGGATATCGACGATATGTCGTCCCTGCGCCTCGGCGCCTCGTTCACGACTGTCGACTTCCACGACAGCTTCCCAAACAGCACGGTCTATACGCCCAATTTCACGGAGTTCCCGATCTACACGGCGAACTACGAAAACCAGATCGCCAACAATCTCCGCGTCACGGTTGATGCGCACTTCCAGCAGCCGCAGCTGCGCAACCACGAACTGCTGCCCGCCATCTGCCGCACCCCGCGCGTGCAGGACCTGCCGGCGAACATCGAAGCCATCGCGCGCAACCAGGGCATCACCGCCTTCGCCAACGCATCGCAGTTCGAGGCGTTCGCCGCCGCCAACGGCATCCCGGCAGGTTGCGTGACGAACCCCTACGGCGCATCCAACGGCGCCGCGACGTCCGCCAAGCACGGCTGGCTCATCAACGAAGACTCCAACAGCCCCTTCTTTGGCCAACCCTATGGCACGCTGGAAAACCCGTTCCCGATCGGCAATCCGATCGGCTACATCAGCGAGACCGTCACCACCTTCGGCGACGGCAACCAGGTGAAGGGCTTCGGCAGCACCGACAACCGGGCGTCCGGCTATCAGGACTGGGGCATCAACGCCCGCGCCAACTATACGCTCAACGACTATGTCGAGCTGGTCGGCGGGGTGCAGTACACGGGCTACAAGGACTTCTCGCACCCCTCCTTCGGCGTGCAGGACATCACGCTGGACTCCACCGGCGTCTATGGCGACCTCCGCCTCAGCCTGCCCGTTCTGGAAGGTCTCAGCGGCTCCTTCGCCGGCCGTCACGATTTCAACTCGTCGTTCGACGACCAGTCGATCTGGAAGGTTGGCCTGCGCCAGCAATTCCCGTTCGGCCTCTACGCACGTGGCTCCGGCGGCACGTCCTACTCGGCTCCCAAGATTGACGAGATCGGCGCCTACGGCGCCACCGCCAACGTGAACCCCGGCCTGCAACCGCAGTCGGTGGACACAATGAACTTCGGGGCCGGTATCGACGGCGAGATTTTCGGCGGCACGTACAACCTGGAGTTCGGCTACTTCCAGACCGACATCGCCAATCAGTTCGGCGAACGGGCCCTGGGCGCGGTCTGCACACAATACGCCCTCGGCGGACCCAACGCGCCGTCCACAGGCGCGCTGGACCTCAGCGTCATCAACGCAAATCGCAACAGCATCATACCCCCGGATGCGTTCTGCGCCACCGCAGCCGCCGCCGATCTCGCCTCCACTGAGAGCGTCGCGGTGAACCTGAACGCGCTACAGGAGATCGAAGGCTTCACCATCGATCTCGCCATCGACCTCGACAAGTTCGCCGCCGACTTCTCCTTCACGGCGATGGACAGCCTCGAACCGAATCCGGTCTTCGGCCTTACTCAGATCCGCGAAGGCACGGGCGCGGTCATCCCCGGCTCCGTGGTTGCAGGCGGCCCCGGCGCAAACCTGAAGCGGCAATCCGGCGAACGCCCCGAATGGACGCTGTCGGGCCTGTTGACCTACAAGCCCACGGACCGCTGGATATTCGCGCTCAACCCCCGCTGGCAGGGCGCGGAGTATGCATGGGCCGGCACCACCGCCGCCCGCCTGGTCGACGCCAATGGCGACCGCGTGGTCGAGGACATGAACTTCGGCGAGTACTTCGTGCTCAACGGTTCGGTTCAGTACTTCCTCGGCGACCAGCACCAGCACCGCTTCCTGCTTCGTCTCGTGAACATCCTCGAAGAGGATTATTACGAGCGTGGATCGGCGGGCGCCTTCCAGTCCCTCAACCGCTCGGTCATCCGCGGCGAGACTGGCACGAACCACGCGTCGAGCTACACGAACTATGGCTGGAACGGCAAACCCCGCTCCGCCTGGATCCAGTACGAGTACCGGTTCTAAGCGTGCGTGTCCCGGCGCGGTCATCCCGCGCCGGGGCGCTGCTTCCCCATTTTTCCGCAAAGCTTTACCCGAAAGGATGATGGCATGTTTTCGCGCCGTCTCTTCGTCGCCGCCGCCGGAGCAACGCTCTGGATTCCCGCTGCCGCCCGCGCACAAGGCAGTCAGAAACATTTCACCCTCGGCGTCGCCTCCGGCAGCCCGCGCGAGACCAGCGTGGTCCTCTGGACCCGCCTCGCTCCCAACCCGCTGAATGGCGGCGGCATGCAGCCCGGCCTCGCCGAAGTCCGCTGGCGCGTCTGCTCCGACGCCGCGATGCGCAAGCTGGTGCGCCAGGGCGTCACCCTCACCTCCGAAGCCAAGGGCCACTCGGTGCACGTCACGTTGCAGGGCCTCGAACCCGGCCGTGAGTATTTCTACCAGTTCCACTTCGGCGACGAGGACAGCGCCATCGGCCGCACCCGCACCGGCGATCCGCGCGCCAGCAGCGCGAAGCTCGCCGTCGCCAACTGCCAGTCATGGGAGACCGGTCACTACGCCGCCTATCGCGACATCGCGGAATGGACGCCCGACTGCGTGATCCACGTCGGCGACTACATCTACGAAGGCGGCCCCGGCCAGCTCGGCCGCCGCAGCATTCAGGTGTCCGGCGCGCAAGTGGACATCAATGTGGTGCGCCAGCACAACAGCCCCGAGATCGTGACGCTTTACGACTACCGCAACCGCTACGCCCTCTACCGTTCCGATCCCCATCTTCAGGCTGCCCACGCCGCCGCGCCCTGGATCGTGGCGATGGACGATCATGAGATCGACAACAACTGGGCCGGCGCCGTGCCGCAGGACCCGGAAAAACAGACGCCTCTTGAGTTCGCTGTTCGCAAGCTGGCCGCCTTGCAAGCCTATTACGAGCACATGCCCATCGAACAGCCGCCCGCGCTCAACGGCCTCGAAGGTCACCTCCAGATGTTCGGCGCCTACCGCTTCGGACCGGCGCAGGTAAACCTGCTCGATACGCGGCAATACCGGTCCGACCAGGTCTGCGGACAGGGCTTCCCCGGCGACTTCCCGTGCGAGGATCTCAACAACCCCGCCCTCACCATGACGGGCGCAACACAGGAAAAATGGCTGCTCGGCCAGTTCAAATCGTCCAGCGCCCCCTTCAACCTCATCGCATCGCAGACATGGTTCGCGCCGTTCGAATACATTGACGATCCCAAGGCGCGTAAGTGGAACATGGACCAGTGGGACGGCTACCCGGTCCAGCGTCAGCGCCTGATCGACGCCATGGCCAACGTGTCCAACCCGGTCGTCCTTTCCGGCGACTGGCACTGCGCCCTTGGCAGCACGATCTACAGCGATCCGCTGAATGCGCGCAGCCAGCGTGTCGGCCACAATTTCGCGGCGACATCGATCTCGTCGGTCTGCTCATGGTGGCCCGACATTCACCGCGCAAAGGACGCCAACCCGCACGTCGCCTATGTTGACGGCCAGCTGCGCGGGTATCTGCGTTGCGAAGTGGATCAGAAGCGCTTCGGCGCCGTGTTCCGCACCGTGACCGATCCGTCCAGCGCAAGCTCGGCGCTGGTTACCGCCCGTGACATCCGCACCAGCGATATCTGACCGCCCCATCTGAATGGCCCCGGCAAGGCGCCCGGCAGGGCGCCTGCCGAATGCCCGCTCAGTCCCCTTTGAAGCGGCGCGTGATAAGATCGCCGGTCAGCAGGTTTTTGTAATGCTGTAGCAGCGCCATCGAAGCTTCGGCCTTTTTCGTATCGCGCGAGTACATCAGTTCGATCACCAGTCCGCGCATGGCCGCGGTGTGGAGGTGGACCATGGCCTCGACGCTCACGCGGTCGGTGATTCCGATGCTTTGCGCCTGCTCCCAGACACTCTCCCGTTGCAAGGACTCCAGAACCTCGATCACAGCAGGAAAGCGCTCGGCCAGTTCCGGATCGCTGCGGGAGCCGAGCCTGACTTCGAGCAGCGCGATGGACGGCGGCCGCAGCATCGCGTCCCACGTCGCCCGCGTCAGCGCGAGATACCGGTCCATTCCCGGCTGTATTTCAGCCAGCAGGCGGCGCACCTGCCGGTCCTGCTTGCCGGCCGCATACTCGGCTACGGCGATCATCAGGTCGGCCTTGGTGGGGAAGTGGTGCAGGATCGCGCCCCGGCTCACACCGGCCGAATCCGTAACCTCCTGTAGCGTCGTCGCGCCATAGCCCAGCCGCCCGAGACACTCGATGGCCGCTTCGATCAACCGTTTGCGCATCGCCGCCGTGCGTTCGGCATGCGGGCCGCGCACCTCCTTCACAGGCGCTTTATCTTCCTTCTGGGCGGCCTTGCGCGTGGTCATGCGCTTCCTCTGGAACTATGAAAACGGCCGCACGATGGGCGTGCGGCCCCGGTTTGTCCAGAAACTCCCTATCATCCGATATCCCAAACCGCCAAAGCACAGACGGCCAGTCCCCACGCCTCGCCCCGCCGCCGCCCTGCGAACGCCACCAGTCGCGCGCGAGGTGAGTCACCGGTCCGGCGCGTAAACCGCTTATTTCATGAGCGCCGGGAGCGTCATGGACAGTGCGGGCACATAGGTGATCACCAGCAGCGCGACCGTGAGCGCCAGATAGAACGGCCAGATCGTCCGCACCGCCCTCTCGACCGGAGTGCCAACCACCGCCGCGCTGACGAACAGGACGGACCCGACCGGAGGCGTCAACAGACCGATTCCCTGGTTCAGCATCATGATGATACCGAAGTGAACCGGATCGACGCCCGCCTCCATCACCACCGGCAACAGGATCGGCGTCGTGATGATGATCAACGGCGCCATATCCATGAACGTACCAAGAAGCAGCAGGATCACGTTCACGATCAACAGGATCATGATCGGATTGTCGGTCAGCGCGGTGATCATGTCCGCCAGCTGCGCAGGCGCTTCCAGCAGGGCCAGCGCATAACCGAAGGCCGTGGCCGCCGCGATGATCATCATCACCATCGCCGTCACTTTCACCGACTGCTCGGCGGCGGCCCAGAACCGCGACCAGCCCAGCGAGCGGTAAACAAACGCCCCGACAAGAATCGTATAGCCTACGGCGATCGCGGATGACTCCGTCGCCGTGAATACCCCCGACAATATGCCCACCATGATGATGCCGGCGGCCGACAGGCCGGGAATGGCGAAAAGGACGGCCCGCCCGAATTTTCGCCAGCCCGGAAATACACCGCGCGGATACCCGCGCCGCGCCGCCACGAGCCACGCCGTGACCATCAGGATCAACGCCGTGAAAATTCCCGGAAAGACGCCCGCCAGAAACAGATCAGAGATCGAAACGCCGATCCCCGTAGCGGCGGAATACAGGATCATGTTGTGCGATGGCGGCACCAGCAGACCGACAATCGCCGCGCTCGCCGTGACGTTGACGATATAGTCCCCGCCATAGCCCCGTTCCTTCATCAGCGGACCGATGGACGAGCCCATCGCGGAGGCGCACGCAATCGCAGAGCCGGAAACCGCGCCAAACATGGTTGAAGCGCCGACGGTGACGGGGCCAAGCCCCCCCCTCATCCGCCCGAACATCGCCTCGGCGATTTCCACCAGCCGCGCCGCCACGCCTGACCGGTACATCAGATCGCCGGCGAATATGAAAAACGGGATGGCCATAAGCGAAAAGACGCTGACGCCAGCCGCCATGCGCTGAAAAACCACGACCAGCGGAATGTCCATCGCCAGAAAGCACGCGATCGCAGCCCCAAGCAGCGAGAACGCCACGGGCACGCCCATCGCCAGCAAGAGCGCCAGCACCCCAAGAAGAATGATCAGCTCCATTCCGGATCTCCCTCTTCGGGCACGCGCATCTTGGCGGCCTCTTCGAGAATGCGTTCGAGGGAGAACAGCGTGATCAGCGCGCCGGCGATCGGCAGCCCGATATAGGCCATGCCGCGCGGCAGCCCCAGCGAGGGGATCACGTGGCTCCACGTGCGCAGCGTCAATTCCCCGCCCCACACCAGCATGGCGACGCCGCAGCCGCCGACGACCAGGTTGGACATGATCCGCATCCAGCGCTGCGTCTTTTGCGGCAGCGCTTCTTCAAGCGCGACAATCCGGATATGAAACCCCTCGCGAACGCCCGCCGCAGCCGCCAGCGACACATACCAGATCATCAGCGTCAGCGACGCCTGCTCCGTCCACGACGGCGTCGAATTCAGGACATAGCGGCCAAACACCTGCCACAGCACGAACCCGGTCATCAGAACCAGCCCGGCCGCGGAGATCGCCAGGAGGATATGCGAGGCCATGCGCGTCGCATGGCTGAGAGCCTTGATCATCAACCCGCCAACCTCTCGATCTCTGCGACGATGCGCCGCTGTTCAGGCGTCACCACAAAGCGATCCCAGACAGGCCTTACCTGCTCGGTAAAGGCTGCGGCCGACTCGATTTCTCCAACCTTGACGCCCGCCGCCAGCAGGCGAGCGCGCGCCTCCTCGACCCGTTTGTCCCACAGCGTCCGCATATATCCCACGGACGTCTTTGCCGCTTCGCGCACCAGCGCGCGATCGCTGGCGTCAAGCTGCGACCAGCGATTCGCGGACATCACCAGGATTTCCGGCGTCATCATGTGGCGCGTGAGACTGTAGTACGGCGCCGGCTCGAAATGGCGCCCGGACTCATAGGATGGCCAATTGTTCTCCGCGCCATCGATCACGCCCTGAACCAGCGCCTGATACGCCTCACCCAGATCCATCGGCGTCGCATCGGCCCCCAGCGCACGGATGGTCGCGACATAGAGATCCGAGTTCGGAACACGGAGCTTCAGCCCCTTCATGTCGTCCGGCGTGCGGATGGGGCGGCGTGTGGTGTAGAAACTACGCTCGCCGGAATCATAGAAGCACAGACCAATCAGATCGTGCGGCTCCAGCGACGCGAGGATTGCCTCGCCCGGAGGGCCATCCAGCGACCGCCGCATGTGTTCGGTGGACTGGAATAGAAAAGGCAGCGACGGGATCACCGTCATGGGCTCAATGGCGCTCAGCGGCGCCAGATTCACGCGGCTGAGGTCGAGCCCGCCGAAAACAGTGATCTCCAGCGTGTCGCGTTCGGCGCCGAGCTGTCCTCCCGCGTAAACGCGAATTCCCAGGCGGCCATCTGTTGCCTTTTCGAGATGCCGCCCCATCTCTTTCACAGCTTCGACTGTGGGATAGCCCTCGGGATGGGTGTCGCTGGACAGAAGCTGCCGTGACCGCGCTCCGCATGCGGACAGGGCCATGGCGGCACCGCTCGCGGCAAGCAACCGGCGTCGCGTCGGCGGGCGAATACACGCCGCGGCTGATGGGTTGAATTTCCTCGCCATGAATTCTCTTCGCGGGGTCTGTGCCCCGTTGCTTTTGTCTGTTATGGACTTAGGCACGGTAACCGGTGTCATGACAACCGCCTTTCGGCGGAAAATGACCCGCGAAGAGTTGGGGCCCGCCCCGCGCGGCGGATGAAGCTGCGCCGTCCGCACCTCGCGGATGAGCGTCGGCGAGGCTTTGTCCACATATCGCTCTTCTGCCCGGACAGCACCGAAATTCCTTGAAAAAGGCCCTTCTGGCGGCCTCGATCACAATTTTTGTAACATTGGAAACCGGTGTCATTTTTTGTTGCGGCGCGCCCAGACGCCGATTAACGATTCGTTCAATGCGGGGGCGGGTGACCGCCCACTGTTAAAATCGAGTGGGCGTCGCACGTACGAATGCCCACCACACCAGGGAGAGAGACAATGGCTCAATCGAGCAATAGGGGGGCGTGGACTCGTTTCGGGTTCGGAGCCTCCCTCGCGGCGCTGGCGACCGTCTTCGCCGGAAACGCACACGCACAACAAACAACTGCCGCAGCCGCGCAGGAAGCGACGGATCTCGTCGTTGTCACCGGTTATCGCGCCAGCCTTGCCGCATCGATCGAAACGAAACGCCAGGACGCAGGCATCGTCGATGCGATCACCGCTGAAGACATTGCAGACTTTCCGGACCTCAATCTCGCGGAATCGCTCCAACGCGTTCCCGGCGTGCAGATCGACCGCGACGGCGGTGAAGGACGCTCCATCAACGTGCGCGGCCTGCCCTCCGAATTTACCCGCGTGCGTCTCAATGGCCTCGAAGCGCTCGCCACCTCCGGCGGCCGCGACGGACGCCAGAACCGCAACCGCGGTTTCGATTTCAACGTCTTCGCTTCAGAGCTGTTCAACTCGATCAAGGTCGCCAAATCGCAGTCAGCGGAAACCGAGGAAGGGTCGCTTGGCGCCACAGTCGAGCTGACGACGGCGCGGCCGTTCGACTATAGCGGCTTCATGATGGCCGCCGGCGCCTCGGCTTCCTACAACGATCTCGCGCAGAACACCGATCCCCGCTACACCTTCCTCGTCAGCGACCGCTGGCTGGATGGCGAGCTTGGCGCGCTGTTCTCGGTCGCCTACGCCAAGCGCAATACGATTGAGGAAGGCTCCTCGTCGCTTCGCTTCCGGGTACCGTCAGACGATCTCTGCACCGCCCCCTCCCCCACCTCCGGAACAGCCACCGGCGCAACGCGCTGCTACCAGACCGTGCAAGGCCCCATCGACACGCCGAACGGCCAGCTCACCGGCGACGCAGCTTCCGCCGCCGCCTGGGACGCCGCTCATCCGCGAATCCCGCGCTATGGCCGCATCAGCTATGACCGCGAGCGGATCGGATCGACGCTCTCGGTGCAATACCAGCCGATGGAATCGACCACTTTCACCTATGATCTGCTCTACGCAAACCTCAAGGAAACCCGGCACGAGGAATTCCTGGAGGCCATCAGCTTCGCCCGCGAAACCGGCGTGCAGGGCCTGCGGACCGTGGACCTCCTGGACGGCCGCATCGACAACAACGCCACCCTGGTCGAAGCTACGTTCAACGACGTCGACATCCGTTCGGAACAGCGTCGCGACAATCTCGAAACAGAGTTTTTCCAGAACGCATTCAAGACCGAACATCAGTTCTCGGAACAGCTGCGCGGCGAACTCGTTCTCGGTCACACGCGCGCCGTGCAGTACAACCCGCAACAGACGACTCTGTCATTCGAGCACTATGATGTGGACGGGTATTCGTGGGATTATTCCGACCCGAACCTACCCAGCTTCAACTACGCGTTCGATGTGACGAACCCGAACAACTGGATATTCTCGGGTTCGAGCGCGCTGGGGGACGCCTCAATCATCCGCATGCGGCCGAACAAGGCCATCAACACCTATGAGTCCGCTGACGGCCGCCTGATCTACGAAGCCTCGGACTTTGTAACTCTGAAAGGCGGCGTCTCATACAAGGAGTTCAGCTTCCGCGGCACTGAGGAGCGCCGCTCCACCGAAGCGGTTCCGGCCAGCGTGCTTACTGCGTTCGGCACGCAGGGCATCACTCTCGCAGACTACTCCACCCTGCTTACCGGCTTCGGACGCAATATGGACCTGCCGGCCGGAACGCCAACCAGCTGGGTCATTCCCAGCATCGACGGTCTCAATACGCTGATCGATTTCGAATGCGATTGCGTGAACGCCTTTGGCGATTTCACGACCGATCAGCAATACAGCTTCGGCGAAAACCGTTCGGCGAAAGAGGCGACTACCGGCATCTGGGTACAGGGTGACTTCAAGACCGATATCGCCGGCATGCAGCTGCGCGGCAATGTCGGCGTTCGCTATATCGAAACCGATGTGACGGCCACCGGCTTCACCAACTTCGGCGCCGGCGCCACTCCTTACACGGTGAACCACACCTATGACGACTTCCTGCCGGCGCTGAACCTGTCGTTGGAACCGGTTCCGGATTTCCTGATCCGTTTCGCAGCGGCTGAAACCATTGGCCGGCCGTCCCTGCCCGCGCTCACGCCAGGCGGCACGATCGACACTGTTCCGCCTGGTCTCACCATCAATAGCGGCAACCCGTTCATCGCGCCCAACCGCTCCACCAACCTCGATCTCAGCTTTGAATGGTATCCCTATCCTGAAGCTCTTTTCGCAGTGGCGATATTCGACAAGGACATCACGGACTATGTCCAGCGCACCCGCGTCGACATTCCGTGGAGCCAGACCGGCTACCCCGACTCTCTGCTGCCGTCAGGCGTAACGCCTGCCGATCTGTTCAACGTGCAAGGCTGGAGCAACACGCCGGGCGGATATCTGCGCGGCTTCGAGGTGACGCTGCAATCACCCTTCACCTTCCTGCCGTCCTTCCTTGAAGGTTTCGGCGGCCAGCTGAGCTACACCCACATCGACAGCGAGATCGCCTACATCCTCAACCCCACAGCGACAGGACCGCAGTTTGTCTATGAGGAGATGATCGGAACCTCGCCCGAATCGATCGCGGCGACGCTCTACTACGAGAACGGTCCGTTCGAGGCGCGCGTGTCGGCTGTTTCGCGCAAGGAGTATCTGACGCTGGTTCCGGCTGCGAGCGGGAACGACGTCGAAGGCAAAGCCGATGTTCTCAACATCGACTTTTCTGCTTCTTACGAAATCGGCGACAACTTCTCGATCAGCTTCGAGGCTATCAACCTTACCGACCAGTTCGACGAGCGCTGGATCAACTCGGAGCGGCACAACAGCCTGAACTATGAACACACCGGCCGGGAGTTCGTGATCGGCGTGCACTACAGGTACTGACCCGGACGCCGTGGAGCCGCCCGCGAGGGCGGCTCATTTCCGCCAGATAACAAAAATCGCGCCGGAGCTGCAAAGCTCCGGCGCTTTTTTCCGGAAGTGAGAATTCTTAGAACGGAACAGCGCGAGCGCGGATCGAGCCGCACTTCGGGAACACAATCTCGCACGCTTGCCCCTGGAGAATATCGTGAACGCCCGTGATTGCGCCCGAAGAAACAAGTTGCCCCGCGCGCAGCGGACGGCCGCGACGCGCAAGATGTTCAGCGAGAAAGCGCAACCCCTCGACCGGCCCGCCCGGAAGCGACATCGGCCGGCCTTCGCCCACCTGTTCGCCATCGATCAGCGTGCGCGCCTCCAGATCCGGTAAACGTCTGCGCCAGTCATCGATCTCCGCACCGACAATCACCCCGGCATTGTTGCCAAAATCGGAGGCCACCACAGTCGGCCCCAGATCGTTGATGATCGCCAGCGGGCTTCCCGCCGTTTCGATACCGACCAGGGCGGCGCCGACAAGTCCGGCAGCTTCATCAATCGTCCAGTCGAGCTTTTCAGCGGGCGCATCCCGGCCGATCCGGAAGACGATTTCAGCCTCAACTGCGGCGAAGCCGTCGCGGAACACCGGAAACGCAACGCCCGGCGCGCCATTGGCTGCTGAAACAGCCCGGCTGAATATCGGCCCGACAACACGCTCAGCGCCCAGACGCTCGCGCAGGTGAGGCGCGATCAGCCCGATCTTCCATCCCGCGACCTCGTCGCCCCACATGCCGATGGCTGCATCCTGAATCACGTACGCTTCGGCCAGCGCTTCAGGAATCGCGCCGGGAAATGCCTTGAGCGCAGCTCCCTTCTGGCGCGCCGCGACGAGGCGAGCTGCGATCTCATGGGCATGCGATGTCATACGTTTTTCGCTCTTCTTCCGGAGGTATGCGCGGGTGACAAACGCTTGTGCCGCATCATCCGGGTCTGCATTCTTGGCATGCAGGTTGCGCGGACAGGAAACCGGTGTCAATTCTATGCCGCAAGGATGTGACAAAACACACCAAGGCGAGGAAACACATGACAGCTCTCACCAACCGCCACGGGCTGGCAGGCCTCGCCGCCATTATTGTTGCCGCCTGCTCGGCAGCGCCACAAGCGCGCCCCCCTGAAGCCCTGGCAGCCGCGCCTGTGAACGAGCCCCTCGCCTTTCCCGGTGCAGTTGGCTGGGCCGCGGGCACAACTGGCGGGCGCGGCGGCGAGATTGTCCGCGTCACCACACTTGCCGCAGACGGGCCCGGCTCGCTCAAGGCCGCGCTTGAAACCAAGGGACCGCGAATTGTGGTGTTCGAGGTCGGGGGCGTAATCGATCTGGGCGCCCAAACGCTGACGGTCCGCGAGCCCTTCGTCACCATCGCCGGCCAGACGGCGCCCTCTCCCGGCATCACGCTTATCCGGGGAGGCATGGACCTCGCCACGCACGATGTGGTTGTCCAGCATATCCGCGTGCGCGCCGGAACAGCGGATGGCGAGTACCGCAAGGGGCCTGACTTCGATTCCATCTCGACCCAGGGCGGCGCGTACAATGTGATCGTCGATCACTGTTCGCTGACCTGGGGCACCGACGAAAACCTCTCGGCATCAGGCAACAGGTTTGTCGGCCCCACTGTTGAAGACTGGCGCAAGGCCGCGTCCCACAACATCACGTTCTCGAACAACATCATCGCCGAGAGCCTGGCCGTATCGACTCACCCGAAGGGCGAGCATTCGAAAGGATCGCTGATCCACGACAACGCCACAGGCATCCTGATCTATGGAAACCTCTACGCCCACAACAAGGAGCGGAACCCGCTTTTCAAGGGCGGCGTGCGCGGCGCGGTGGTGAACAACCTGATATACAACCCGGGCTGGAAGGCCATGCACTACAACCTGATGGCCAATGAATGGGCCGGATACGCGCCGGTGAACGGTCAGCTGACCGCCGTTGGCAACGTCCTGCGCGGCGGGTTTGACACGGCGGAGGGCCTCCCCTTCCTCATGATCGGCGGCGTAGGCGACCTCGACTATCATGGTCGCGATAACATCCTGATCGACAAATGGGGCGCACCGCTTCCCGAACTTGGGACCTACGAAGCCGGCAAGGCCCGGATCATCCGGCACAATCGCCCGCTCGACTGGCCCGCCGGGTTATCCGCAAAACCTGCCGGCGAGATCGAAACACATATCCTGCTCACCGCCGGCGCGCGCCCTTGGGATCGCGACGCCCACGATGTGCGCCTGATCGCCGATGTGGCGGAGGGCCGCGGCGAGATCATCGACCACGAAAAGCAGGTCGGCGGGTATCCGGTGATGGCTGAAACGCGGCGCGCCTTTGATCCTGCGGTGTGGAATCTCCACGACATGACACCCAAAGATCCGTCAGCGCTGGACGCCTCCGCCAAAGCGAGAGGCACATGACCGGCCGCCGTATTGGCGGGTTGCGGCGCGCGTCGGGGGGGGGGGGATCGCCACCCGATCGAAGCCCGCCTCGTAACTGCTGTGGTTAACGGCGGAGGCCGGATCATCGATTCGGCGCAAGACCCCGGCGGATACCCTAGTCTGGCGAGTCGCCCGCGTCCGGTTTCACGGGAACGGATGAAATCCCGTAACCACGCAGCGCCTCCAGGGGGCATGA
Source organism: uncultured Rhizobium sp. (assembly GCA_964550535.1). Lineage (GTDB taxonomy): Bacteria > Pseudomonadota > Alphaproteobacteria > Caulobacterales > Hyphomonadaceae > UBA7672. Next base: position 29,969 of record CAZJZQ010000007.1, on the reverse strand, counting down.
CCTGCCGCCCTGCTTGACGCCGCCAAGGCGTACGCGCACACAAAAAGCATGAACAGGAAGACCACCCGCACCGTGTCCGCCGGGCTTCAGGAAGACCGGCGCCGGCCGACCATAAACGATGTCGCCCGCCTCGCCCGGGTATCGAAGAAGACGGTTTCGCGTGTCATTAACGAAAGCCCCTTCGTCAAGGACAACACACGCGAACGCGTGAATCTGGTCATCGCGGAGTTGGGCTACGTACCGGACCCGCTTGCGCGCGGCCTTGCGTCGAAACGCTCCTATCTGGTCGGCCTCGTCTATGACAACCCCAACCCGCAGTATGTGATCGACATGCAGCAGGGCATTCTGGATATCATTCGCGGATCAGGTTTCGAACTCGTCGTTCACCCTTGTAGCCGGCAGTCGCCCGATTTTCTGTCCAGCGTTCGCAAGTTTGTCGAACGCCAGAAACTCGCGGGCGTCGTTCTGCCGTCCTCTGTGTCTGAAGATGAATCCCTGGTTGAGGTCCTGCGCGAGTTCGACTGCCCCTACGTTCGCATCGCGTCAGTGCTGCTGGATGAACCCGAACATTCCATCGTGACGCACGATTCCGAAGGCGCCGACCAGGCCGCCATTCATCTGGCCGGATTGGGGCACACCCGTATCGCGCACGTTTCCGGGCCCAGTACGTTCCGCTCGGCGCACGAACGGCGCGCAGGCTTCCTGAAGGGCCTGAAGACGCACAAGCTGAAGCTTGACCGTTCGCTGGATATCCGCGCGGCTTATACGTTCGCCTCCGGTGTTGAGGCGGGACGAAAGCTGATGGCGGCGGATACGCCGCCGACCGCTATCTTCTGCGGCAATGACGAAATGGCGGCTGGCGTCTATCAGGCTATTCGCGAACACGGGCTCGATATCGGAAAAGAGATTTCCGTAGTTGGCTTCGATGACAGCCCGCTGGCTGCACGGATGTGGCCGCCTTTGACCTCCGTGCTGCTGCCGATCCGCCTGATGGGAAGGATGGCCGCCAACCGCCTCCTGGGGGATAGCTTGACGGGCGAACCCGCTCCCGAGGAATCCGTTGGCGAAGTGCATCCTCGTCTGATCGTGCGTGGATCGACAGGCCCCGCCAGGGCTTGACCTCCGGCCTCTAAAGCGGGCTTATGACACCGGTTACCAAAATCGAGCCGGAGTCGAGCGATGTTCGAGAAAACCTATCACGCGACCCATCCAGACATGATGGAGGGCGCAAGTAATGACGATCTACGCACGCGCTATCTGATCTCAGGCCTGTTTCAGCCGGACCGCGTCTCGCTGAACTACTGCCACAACGAGCGTATGGTCGTGGGCGGCGCAGCGCCGGTCGCGGGCGCAGTGGAATTACCTGCGCAGACCGAACCGGCTTCGGCCGCCGGCAAACCATTCCTCGAACGGCGGGAATTGGGCGCCATCAATGTCGGCGGCCCCGGTTCGATCACGGTGGACGGCGAAACCTACTCCCTCGCCCCGCGCGACGGCCTGTATATCCCGATGGGTGCGGATAAGGTCGTCTTCAAATCGGACGACTCGTCAAATCCCGCGAAATTCTATCTCGTCTCGACGCCCGCACACACACGATACGAAGTCGCCAAGATCTCCATCGAGAAAGCCGTGCCGCTCGAACGCGGTTCAGCGGAGACATCGAACGAACGGACGATCTACCAGTTCGTCGTCCCTGCAACGGTGAAATCGTGCCAACTCCTGCTGGGCATGACGATCCTGAAGTCCGGCAGCGTATGGAACACCATGCCGCCGCATCTGCATGACCGCCGCTCCGAGGTGTATTTCTACTTCGGGCTCGGCGCCAATGACCGGGTTTTCCACTTCATGGGAGAACCGGAAGACAGCCGTTCCATCGTGATGGCCAACGACGAAGCGGTAATGTCGCCGCCTTGGTCGATCCACATGGGCGCGGGGACGGCCGCTTACACGTTCATCTGGGCGATGGGCGGTGAGAACCTCGACTACACCGACATGAACCAGCTCGATATCTGCCAACTCAAATGAGCTCCCTGTTCTCGCTAGAAGGCAAGGTTGCGATCGTCACCGGCGCCAATGCCGGGATCGGTCGCGCCATCGCAATTGCGCTGGCTGAAGCGGGGGCAGATATCGCCGCCGTAGGCCGTACGGCGCCGGATGAAACCGCAGCCAGCGTCACAGCGGCCGGTCGACGGTTCACCGCGATCTCCGCTGACCTGTCATCCATTGACCCGGTGGCGCGCATTTTGCCCGAAACCCTGGCTGCGCTGGGACGGGCGGACATCCTAGTGAACAACGCCGGCATCATCCGCCGCAATGACACGGTGGACTTCACAGAGGCCGACTGGGACGCCGTAATCGACACAAATCTGAAGAGCGTCTTCTTTCTGTCCCAAGCCTTCGCGAGGCACTGCATCGCCAATCAGCAACCCGGCAAGATCGTCCAGATCGCGTCGCTTCTGTCTTTCCAGGGCGGTATCCGGGTGCCATCCTATACCGCATCCAAAAGCGGGCTCGCGGGGCTCACCCGCCTGATGGCCAACGAATGGGCCGCGAAGGGCATCAACGTGAACGCTATCGCACCCGGCTATATCTCCACCGCGAATACGGAAGCCCTGCGCGCCGACGAGACGCGCAGCCGCGATATCCTGGCGCGCATACCGGCAGGCCGCTGGGGCGAGGCATCGGACATTGGCGGGACCGCGGTGTTCCTTGCGTCCCGAGCGGCGGACTACATGCACGGCGCCATCATTCCCGTTGATGGCGGCTGGATGGCCCGATGAGCGCTCGTCTCGTTTGCCTTGGCGAGATGCTGGTGCGCCTTTCCGCGCCCAAGGGCGAAACGCTGCTACAGACGCCTGCCCTGTCCGCCCATTTCGGCGGCGCTGAAGCCAATGTCGCGGCGTGCGTAGCCAGACTGGGCGGATCCGCCGCCATGGTGAGCGTGCTGCCGGATAACGCCATCGGCCATGCCGCGCGAGACGAGTTGCGCCGGCATGGGGTGGACGTGTCGGCGATCCGCTTTGCGGAAGGGCGGATGGGGCTGTACTTTCTGACGCCGGGCGCTGTCGTTCGCCCCTCCGAGATACTCTACGACCGCGCCGGCTCGGCGTTCTCGGAGGCGTCCGCAACGGCTATCGACTGGACGTCCGCCCTGACAGGGGCGGAATGGCTTCATGTTTCGGGAATCACGCCTGCAGTCAGTCCAAAAGGGGAAACCCTCGCGCTGGCCGCCATCGACGCCGCGCAGAAGGCGGGAGTGAAGATCTCATTCGATGGAAACTACCGCGCCAAGCTCTGGGCAGCGCGCGGTGAGACTGGGGCCATCGTCCTGCGCAAGATGCTGAATGCAGCAACGCTGGCTTTCGTTGACGAACGCGACCTGTCGCTGGTCCTCGGAACCGCTTTCACCAACCGGGAAGAAGCCGCCGCCGCTGCATTTACAGCCTTCCCCCAGCTTCAGAAGATTGCGGCGACCACACGCGCCACCCACAGCGCGTCCGATTACGCGCTTGGGGCGGGACTGCACACGCGCGCCGGAGCTTACACCGTCCCCGCAGTGAACCTGCCAGGCGTGATTGATCGCGTGGGCGGCGGCGACGCTTTCGCGGGCGGCTACCTTTACGCGCAAATGGCCCGAATGGATGACGAAACGGCGCTTCGCTTCGCGCTCTATACATCCATCGCCAAGCATGGGCAGACGGGCGACTCGCTTAATGCGACCGCGGACGATGTGAGGATGTTGATGCTCTCCTCATCTGCCGATATCCGGCGGTAGCAGCCGGAACTACGCCGCGCCTCGCTCGTTCCCCGTGAATGCCCGCTGTGACCCGCGATCCGACGCAAGAGACGTCTCCGCACTATCACCCGATCGGCATTTTCTTTCACTGGCTGATGGCCGCCATGGTCTTCGCGCAGCTCTGGTGGGGCTGGCGCACCAGCACGCTGATGGCGGGATATGAAAAGGCGGACGCCTATGTTGTGCATGCGCAACTGGGCGGCGCGATCCTTTTCGTTGTGTGCCTACGGCTGGGATGGCGGATCATCGCACCTTTCGTAGCGCCACGGTTGGAGGCGCCAGAGGATCTTCCCGGCTGGCAACATCTGGCTGCGGGGATCACGCACTGGGCTCTCTACGCGCTCATGATCGCCCTTCCCGTTTCCGGCCTTCTTATGCTCAGCGCGACCGCTCCTGAAACTCTGGAGCGGGCTTTCGGAATAGCGGGCTTCGCCAACATGGACATCGAACAGCGCGCCAGGATTGAGCACCTGATGGAGCGGACGCACTTTGTCATGATTTGGGGAATGGCCGGCTTGATCGCCATCCATGCCGGCGCCGCGCTGAAGCATCATTTCATTGATGGCGACGACGTGCTGTCCCGGATGATCCCATGGCTGGGGCGCGACAGGCCTGCTCCCGATGGATCCGCCGCGCGGAAAGCAAACGCGGCGAACGCCGCAAGATAGATACCGCCCGCAATCACCCACATCAGAAGACCCGCGATCTGCTGGTCCTCCAGCGGCGTCAGCGCCCACAACCATGAACGATTGCCATACCAGTCGTACAAAGGCGCAGGGGCAAGGCTAAGCACCCCGCCGAGCATGCCGCCCGCCATGAACACAAGCAGGGTTCCTCCCGCCGCCGCCACGGCCGTCACATGAGGCGACAGCACCGCACGCCACCCCAGCAATGCGCCCGCGAAGAATGAGATGTGCTCCACCGTATGCACCGCCGGGTCAATCAAAGCCGCCTCGAACAACGCCGGCGCATGCCAACTCCACATGATGGCGACTGCGATAAAACTTGCCGTCAAAGGCCTGGAAAGACGGTCAAGGATTGCGCCCGCACCCCGAACAATCCCCGACCGCCCGGCCCGCCGCCAGCTGACCGGCAGCGCCCAGGTCCACCCGATCACAGGAAGACCAAGCAAAAGAAGCGGAGGCGCAACGGCAGTCAAAAGAATGTGTTGCGCCATGTGCGCCGAAAGAAGTGTCTCCCCCAAGGGATCGAGAGGAGAGATCAGCGCGATAACAAGCACAATCTCGCCCAGCACAAAGCTCACGACACGCCAGACAGGTATCACCCGGCCTACGCCCGCCCGCTTCCACGCCCGCATAATGCCCCGGCCATAGAGCCAGTGACCCAACAGCATTGGCAGCCAGACAAACGGGTCGAAACTCCAGTGATGCCACAGTTGTCCGGGCGCTATCGGCAGACCGTCGCCATGGGCGAACGCCGCCGGCGCACAGAACATCAGCACCAGCATGATCACAGCCAGTCTCACGGCAGGGCCTCGACATAGCTCGCAAGACTTTCAATCTCTGACGGCGTCAGCTGCCGGGCGATTGCGCCCATCTGGTCCTGCGGGTCATTGCGCCGGCGGCTTTCCCTCCAGGCGTGCAGTTCGCCAGCGACATACTCCGCGGTTTGCCCCGCCAGCCGCGGCGCAGCCAAGCCGCCCCCGCGCCCGTCCGGGCCATGGCATTTTCCGCACGCCGCCAGCCCGCGCTCCGGATCGCCATCAAGGTAGAGCCGCCAGCCCCCCATGGCCGGCCGCGCGCTGCGCCCCTCGGTTTCGGGCAGACCGGCGTAGTACGCCGCAACGGCAAGCCGATCGCCATCCGCCAGCCGGACAGCTATCGGCGACATCACATCGTTATCCCGCCATCGTCCGGCGTAATCTTCCAGCTGCTTGGCGAGATATCCCGACGATAGACCAGCAAGGCGTGGCGCGAGCCCGTCGCCCTCTCCCCTCAAGCCATGGCAGATGAAACACGCGTCCTTCGGGCCGCCGGGTCCTCCGCCGAACGCGATCAATTCGCCAGATGGTTCAGCCCTTGGCGCGACGGGCGCATTGCACCCGGCCAACACCAGCAATCCAGAAGCAAGCAGCGTCCTCCACATTCGTGAGGGAACTCTCGGCGGCGTGGGGAGTTCCGGTCGCGGAGACCGGGACATGCAATCCATCGCCGCACTCGATCCGGCCGGGCCGTTCGCACAGCCCTTGAGCGATCTTTCATGGCTGCTGATCGTGGCGATGTTCGCGGTGCTGGCGGTTGTGATTGCTGTCACGCTCGCCGCTATCTTCGCACGTGGCGCGCTGAAACGCCTTGTGGGCCAACCTGCGGTGATTGTCATGGGCGGCCTGGCTTTTCCTGTTGTCGTGCTCTCCGCCCTGCTGATCTGGTCGCTCGGCATTACCGCCAAAGTCACCGCCCGGCCGGACCCCACCGACCTGCGCATCCGCGTAACCGGCGAGATGTGGTGGTGGCGCGTGCACTATCTCGAAGGCGACAAGGTGTTATTCGAGACGGCCAACGAGATCACGATTCCCGTCGGACGGACGGTGGCGTTCGAACTCGCCTCCAACGACGTGATCCACGCATTCTGGATACCCCAGCTCGGCGGCAAGATGGACATGGTGCCCGGACGCACCAACATGCTGCGCCTCCAGGCTGATCGCGCCGGGGTGTTTCGCGGACAATGTGCGGAGTATTGCGGCGCTGCCCACGCCCTCATGGCGCTGGAAGTCATCGCCGTCCCGCAGACGCAGTATGCGTCATGGGCCGCCCGGCAGACCGAAGCAGCGAAGGCCACGGGTGCGGGGTGGGATCTCTTCGCCGCGAGTGGCTGCGGCGCGTGCCACAACGTCAGCGGCACGTCAGCAAATGGCCAACTGGGGCCCGACCTGACGCATTTGAGTGAGCGGCGAATGATCGGCGCAGGCATCCTGCCCAACGACCCGCAAACTCTTCGCCGCTTCATCCGCCACGCCGGAGACTTGAAGCCGAGCCTGCGCATGCCGAACTATGATCGTCTTTCCGAAAGTGAAATTGACGCCATCGCCGCCTGGTTAGAGGCGTCCAAGTGAAAAGCGAAACAGGCTTCGATCACGCGCTCTATGACCGCTTCCCGACACAAGTGGAGCGCCCTGAAGGCGAACTGAAAGAGCTGGAGCGCATCTGGTGCGCGCCAAAAGGGCTCGACTTCATCAAGGCGGTCAACAACAATTTTATCGGCATTTATTACGTCGGCGCTGCTTTTCTGTTCTTCGTCCTGGCTGGCGTTCTCGCCCTGTTGATGCGGACCCAGCTGGCGTTGCCGCTGAACGGGTTCCTGGGCCAGGAGACCTACAACCAGATCTTCACCATGCACGGCACGGTGATGATGTTCCTGTTCGCCGTGCCAGCCGTGGAAGCGCTGGGTATCCTGTTGCTGCCGCAGATGCTGGCCGCCCGCGACCTGCCCTTCCCTCGACTTTCTGCTTACGCCTTCTGGGCGTACTTCCTCGGCGGCCTTGCTTTCTTTTGCTCGCTGTTTGTGGGACTGGCGCCGAATGGAGGCTGGTTCATGTACCCGCCTCTGACCTCCGAGGCTTATTCGCACGGCATCAATGCGGATTTCTGGCTACTGGGCATCGGCTTCATCGAAATCTCAGCGATTGCCGGCGCAATCGAGATCATCGTCGGCGTCCTGAAGACACGTGCTCCGGGAATGAGCCTGGACAAGCTGCCGATCTTCGCCTGGTCCATGCTGATCTTTGCGGTGCTGATCGTCCTTGGCTTCCCCGCCATCATCCTCGCGACGCTTCTGCTGGAGTTGGAGCGGGCTTTGGGATGGCCATTCTTCGACGCCATGCGTGGCGGCGATCCGCTGCTATGGCAGCACCTGTTCTGGTTCTTCGGCCACCCGGACGTTTACATCATTTTCCTGCCTGCGGCGGGAATAATGTCGATGGTCATCCCCGCAATCGCCCAGACGCCGCTGGTCGGCCACCGCATGGTCGTGGCGTCGATGCTGGCGACAGGATTCATCTCTTTCGGCGTGTGGGTCCACCACATGTTCACGACCGGATTGCCGGCGATCGCGCTGAACTTTTTCTCCGCCGCCAGCATGATGGTCGCCGTCCCGGCGGGGATACAGGTGTTCTCGTGGATTGCCACGCTGGCAGCGGGAAAAGTGACCTGGAACACACCTGCTTTGTTCGCCGTCGGCTCGATCATAACCTTCACCATGGGCGGCCTCACCGGCGTTATGGTAGGGCTGGCGCCGTTCGACTTCGTTGCGCACGACACCTATTTCATTGTCGCCCACCTGCATTATGTCCTGATTGGCGGAATGGTGTTTCCGCTGCTGGCCGGATTCTACTACTGGGCTCCGATGATGAGCCGGCGGCCGCTCTCGGATAGGGCTGGGTGCTGGGTGTTCGCGTTCACCTTCATCGGCACGCATGTGACCTTCTTCCCCATGCACATTGTTGGCCTGATGGGTATGCCCCGCCGCATCTACACCTATCCCGGCACGCTCAGTTGGGAGGCTTTCAACATGACGTCCACTATCGGCGCGTTCATGATCGGCGCGGGGGTTCTGATCCTCGTGATCGATCTCTTCCGGAATTTCCGGTTCACGTCGGAAAACGACGCTGGAAACATCTTCAACGGCGGCACGCTGGAATGGCTACCGACAGGGCTTTACTCCAGCCGCTCCATCCCTGTTGTCAGGAGCCGCTATCCGCTTTGGGACCAACCGGGATTGGCGAAGGACGTCGAGGAAGGCCGCTACTTCCTGCCCAATGCCGCAACAGGAGAGCGCGAAACCATCGTTACAAGTCCGCAACTGGCCGAACCGCAGTATCTTCAACGCATGCCCGGCCCGGGATGGCCGCATGTTCTGGCGGCTGTCTTCACCGCTGGATTTTTTCTCTTGCTGACCGTGCAGCTCTACTGGCCATCGGTGATCAGTGGCTGTCTCGCCATCGCGTCGATCATCTGGTGGATATGGGGTCTCGATCTTCCGGTGAAGCAGCGGCAGGCCGACATCGGCGCCGGAATCATGGTTCCCACCTACGCCAGCGGGCCGCGCAGCCACGGCTGGTGGGCGATGGTCACGCTTCTGACCGTGTGCGGCATGATCTTCTTCATGCTGGTGTTCAGCTATCTCTATCTCTGGAGCCAGCGATCGCACCTGTTTCCCACCATTGAGAACGACGTGATCCTGCCGTTCGCAATCAGCCTGCTGGCTGGTGCGCTACTTTGCGCGCTGGTTGCGGCTGGCGCCAGGAAGCGATCACCACTCATCTCGACGCTTTTTTTCCTGTTCTCCACGGCATTCATGATCGCAGCGTCCGCCGTGGATGCGCAGGACTGGTGGTCGGCGGGCGTCCGGCCGCATGTGAACTCCCATGGCGCGCTCGTTTACGCGTTCATGTCCTGGCAGGCTGTGTTCGTGGCCATCTGCGTGACGATGGGGCTCTACGCCCTCGCCCGCCTTGCAACAGGCCTGCTGGTGAGCGAGCGGCCGATGACGGTAGAGGCCATCGCGTTATTCGCTGCATACACGGCGATCCAGGGGGCAATCGGGCTCGCGATCACACGCGGCTTTCCATTGTTGATCTAGGATACAACAAACAGGTTCCGGAACAGCCGCCGGTTTGAGCCATTAGGCTAGCGTGGAAAACTGTCCGGAGCCCGCGCCATGTCTTACCGTAACCTTCTCATGTTCGCCGCAGGCGCTGCGGCGCTTCTGATTTCCGGGTGCGCGGAACCTGCCGAAGAACCAGTGTCCGCCGCCATGGGCGCGGACCCCACTCTACCCGAACCTGAATCCTCGCTGATCCCGACACTGAAGATCGCTGAAGCGGTCGGATGGTCCGACGGCCAGATGCCGACGGCAGCCAGCGGGCTACGCGTTCAGGCGTTCGCAACGGGTCTCGATCACCCGCGCTGGGTGCACGTGCTGCCAAACGGAGATGTTCTCGTGGCGGAATCCAACGCTCCGGAACGCCCGGACCAAGGCAAAGGCATTCGCGGCCAGGTGCAGAAGGACGCCATGAAAAAAGCGGGCGCGGTTACCGTTTCCGCCAACCGGATTACCCTACTGCGCGACGCCGACGGCGACGGCGTGGCCGAGACACGCTCAGAGTTTCTGGCCGGGCTGAACTCGCCGTTCGGCATGGCGCATGCGGGTGGCCGCTTCTACATCGCCAACACAGATGCCGTTGTCAGCGTGGCTTACACAGACGGACTGACCAGGATTACGGAAACACCCACACATCTCACTGATCTTCCCGCAGGAACGCTCAATCATCACTGGACCAAAAGCCTGATTGCTTCTGCGGACGGCTCCAAGCTTTACGCGACTGTCGGCTCAAACTCCAACATTGCCGAGAACGGCATCGAGCAGGAGGATGGCCGGGCCGCGATCTGGGAGATCGACCGCGCGACGGGCGAGAAGCGCATTTTCGCCAGTGGCCTTCGCAATCCGAACGGCATGGCATGGGAACCACAATCCGGCGTTCTGTGGACTGCGGTGAATGAACGCGACGAGCTGGGTCATAATCTGGTGCCGGACTACATCACGTCCGTTCAGGATGGAGGCTTCTATGGCTGGCCATGGAGCTATTTCGGCCAGACCGTGGACACGCGCGTCAAACCTGCCCGACCCGATATGGTGGCCAAGGCTATCGCTCCCGACTATTCGGTCGGCGCGCACACCGCGTCGCTAGGGTTGACCTTCGCCCAAGGCGCCAAGCTGGGCTCTGAACTCGGTTCGGGAGCTTTCATCGGTCAGCACGGATCGTGGAACCGCGATCCGTTCTCCGGCTATAAGGTGATCTACGTGCCATTCTCCGGCGGAAAACCCGCCGGGCAGTCAATCGATATCCTCACCGGCTTCATCGACGCCGAGAAGGAAGTCGCTTTTGGCCGTCCAGTTGGCGTCGCCATCGGAAAGGACGGCGCGCTCCTGGTTGCAGATGATGTCGGCAATGCGATCTGGCGCGTGTCCCGCGCTGCACAGTAATTCGCCCGCACATTTACGTTGCGGCGCACCTCGCTCCATGTACGCCTCAACGAACCGGAGTTACTCAAACTTCTGCGGAGGCGGAGGGTCGTAGGGATTAGCCTCGTCGGGCCGGTAGGGCCTGTAGAAGCCGGGTTCAGATGCGCGATCAGGGGTAGGATTGGCCGGTCCGGGATCGAGATTGACCGCGACCCACCCTTCGGTCGATGGCGAATAGAATATCTGATGCCACCTGAAGGCGAGAATTTTCCACTCTCCCTCCTGCTTCACGTAGGTCATCTCGTATTTGCCATAGTTCCAGTTCGGCGATGGCGGCGCGCCGCGCGCCGGCAAGGTGGTGATGCCGGGGCTGAGCCAGAGCGCCTTTGCACGGGCGCCATCGGCGCTGATTTCGATAACGGGATTGACGGAGGTGTGCAGGATCAGCGAACCGGCCGGCCGCTGCGGATTTTCCGCCGGTAGCGGTTGGCCGGGTTCAAGGCGAAGAAAATAGCGCCGGGGCGCGTCTGCGCCTGTCATGACGCCTTTGTTTGACAGCTCGATCTCAACATCCGGGCTGTCGGCAAAAAGCTCAACAATCGCCAGTGCATCACCGCGCAGCATGTGGTGTTGGTAGAGAGCTTGCAGCTTCTGGATCGCGGCGATGTCGCCCGCCTCGCGCAGTTCCGTCCGCATCGCCGCGACGTCGCCGTACAACTGGCTAAGCCCGTGGGCCTGCCATGCTGAGAACCCGGCCAAAACCGCGACACCCGCCCCCAGGATGATCATCGGCGGTTTCATGCCCACACCCCGTTCACCGGCCTTTCCAGACCGGTTTGCGCTTTTCGGCGAACGCCTTCAGCCCCTCGGACCGGTCTTCCGATTCCAGCGCGCGCTTTGCGATGTCCATCTGCGCGCGCCAGCTTTCTTCCTCTGTCCATTCTGAGGACATGAACATGATCTCTTTCGTCGCCGCGACAGCCGTTGGACCATTTGCCTCCAGCGATTGTGCGAGCGCGATGGCGGCGTCTAGCGCTTTGCCTTTTTCAACCACCCGGTTCACGAGGCCGTGGGACGCCAGCCACTCCGCGCTGCGGAACTCGCCGGTCAATGCCATCTCCATGGCGAGGTGATAGGGAATCCGTTTGGGCAGACGGAAAAGACCTCCACCGATCGCTACGACGCTGTGCCGCACTTCCGGCAGACCGAATGTGGCCGTTTCGGCCGCAACGATCAGGTCGCAGCTCAGACACATCTCGAACCCGCCACCCACTGCATAGCCCTCCACAGCAGCGATGAGAGGCTTGCGGGGCGGGCGTTTGAACATGCCGAAGCCGCCGCGGCTGGTCGCACGCGATCCGCCGCGCGCAACAGCCTTCAGATCGGCTCCCGCACAAAAGTGATCGCCTGCTGCGGCGATCACTCCGACAAACAGATCATCTTCCGCGTCCAGGCGGTCCATTGCAGCATGCATGCCCAATGCAGAAACTTCGTCGAACGCGTTACGAGCTTCCGGCCGGTTGATCGTGATCACGAGCGTATGACCGCGCTTCTCCTGCAGAATGCGCGTCTCGGGAGTGGAATTGTCGCTCATGAACGCCTCAAAGATCACTGCTACAGGTTGAAGGTAAAACCGCCATTGACCGGGTAGGTCTGTCCGGTGATCCAACTCGCCGCGTCGGACGACAGATAGAGGATCATGTTGGCGATATCGTCGGGTTCGCCCGGCCGGCGAATGACGTAGGACTTCATGATCTTGGCGAGCCGTTCAGGATCTTTCTCCAGACGCGCCTTGATCGGCGGCGTAAAGGTTGCGGCGATGGATACGCAGTTGGCTGCGATGCCATATCGGCCCAGCCCCCTCGCGCACGCGCGCATGAAACCAGCGGCCCCGGCCTTCGCACCGGCATAGACTTCGAGTCCCGGGTCGCCGAAGCGGCTGGCCTCGGAGATCACCGTCACAATGCGGCCGCGTCGCCTGTCGATCATGCCGGGAATAACAGCCGACGTGCAGTTGATGACGCCGTAAAGATTCACGCGGATAAAACTATCCCAGTCCTCCGGCGTGGTTTCCCAGAAGGGTTTGCGCGCATTGTCAGTAGGCTCCGCTCCGGCGTTACCCGCGTTGTTCACCAGAATATCGACCGCACCGAATTTCTCCTCGGCGACAGCGGCCATTGCTTTCATCTGATCGAGCTTTGTAACGTCGCCACGATAGGCCAGCGCCTTGCAGCCTGCCGCTTCAACTTCTCCCGCAACAGCCTCAGCGCGGTCCTGAAAAAAATCGTTCACAACCACAGCGCCAGCATTATGCGCCGCGAAGTGCAACGCCGCCTGCCGGCCAACGCCCTGCCCGGCCCCTGTGATCAGAGCGACACGGCCTTTCAAGTCCAGGATATTGGCGGTCATATCTGTCTGTCCGTTCCCTGCCACAGCGGTTCGCGCAACACACGCTTGAGGACTTTACCCATCGTGTTGCGCGGGAGTTCGTCGATAAACTCTATGCGGCGCGGCAGCTTATAGCCGGCCAGCAACGGCGCGAGGTGCGCCAGTAGCTGCGGCCCTGATACCTCGCGTCCAGGCTTCAACTCGACATAGGCCAACACTTCCTCGCCGAACTCGTCGTGCGGCGCGCCGATGACCGCAGCGTCCTGCACGGCTTGATGGGTCAGAAGCTGCGCCTCGATCTCCGCCGGATAGATGTTCACGCCCCCTGAGATGATGAGATCCTTGGCGCGATCGGTGAGAAAGAGAAAACCATCCGCGTCCAGCCGGCCAACATCGCCAACCTTGAAGAAGCCCCTCTCGTCGCGTTCATCCGCACCCAGCTTCGGAGAGTTGACATAAGCCTCAATGGTCAACGGTGAGCGCACCCAGATGTCGCCCTCCTCGTCCGGCGGCAACCGATGCCCTGCGGCGTCGCGAATCTCGATTTCGACATTGGGAAATGGCGTGCCGCTGGATCCCGGCTTCAGGCGCTGCTTGTCGGCCGGCATGTTGGTGATCATGCCAGTCTCGGTTGAGCCGTAACCCTCCGAAAGAATTTCGCCGAACGTATCCATGATCCACGACTTCAGCGGCCAGGGGCACGGCGCCGCCCCAATCGTGATCGCTTTCAGCGAAGAGATATCATAGCGTTGGAGCGTTCCCTCAGGCAGGCCCGCCATTCGCTTGTACATTGTGGGCACGCCGGACCAGTGCGTGATGCGGTGGGATTCAATCAGCCGCAACGTCTCTTCCGCATCGAAACGGCGCATCAGCACGATACGGCGGCCCGCCGCCAGATGGTTCCATATCTGGTTTGGCCCGGACCCATGATGGACCGGCATATTGACCAAGCCTATCCCGTCGCCCACATCGGCCGGCGTTTCCTTCTCGGACGCCAGCGGTGGATTGGGTTTGGGCATCTCCACGCCCTTGGGAAAACCCGTCGTGCCGGACGTATAGACCACGAGTGGAGGGTTCGCTCGCGCAAACGCGAGCGGTGCATCGCTCTCGAACAACGCCGGGTAAGACTCGAAGCCATCAGCCTCGCTGTCGATCGCGACAACCAACTTCAGCGGCAGGCCTTCCAGTGCGGCGCCCAGCGACGCAAGATCAGCATCATCACAGATGAAGGCGTCGGCTCCGGCGTTCTCCAGCATATACCGCGTTTCGGCGGGCGTCAGACGCCAGTTCTGAATCAGCAGCCGTGCGCCGATCTTCCCTGCGGCCGAAGCCACAATCGCCCATTCAGCCCGGTTGCGCGTCCGCACGGCAAGAATGTCTTTCGTTTCAAGCCCGCGTTTCCGAAATCCCGCCGCCAGTTGATTGGCGGCTGTGTTCCATTCCCCATAGGTGAGGACACGATCACCATCCCACAAAACCGGCGCGTCTGGCCGAAGCGACGCCCATTGCTCCAGACTGCGATAAAAAGGCTCGGCCGCCGTTCCCGACATGGTCACCTCTCCAGCGCCCGGCGCACGCTGGCGAGAAACGCCTCTTTAACGCGCGTCAACGGCGTGCGGTTTGGCGCGATCACCCACGCCGCCATGACGCCGCGCAAAGCCGCAAGTATCCACGTTGCCTCCAACTCCGGCGTGACGCCCGCGCGAATTTCTCCACGTTCGACACCAGCACGAATGAGACGGGCATAGCTTGCGCGCGACTCCTGCGTGAGCTTGGCGGACGCCAACGCCAACGCGGGGACGTTGGGCGCTGCGCCCATCACGGCATGAAACCCGCGCAGCACGACCGGATCCTTGCGGCCGTCATCCATATAATGAGCCATACGGCGCAACAGCCCCTCCAACCCGTCCTGTCGCGGCGCATCCCGCTGCACGCGCCGCAGGTATTTCTCGACGACGAAGTCAGCGAGACGCGCCAGCAACACATCCCGGCCTGGGAAGTAATGACCCGGCAAGGCGCGGCTGAACCCGGCCGCCTCGCCCGCGCCCGTCAATGTCAGGGCGTCGATTCCACGCTCACCCACAATTTTCAACGCGGCGGCGAGGATCGCACGTTCGGCCGCGACGCGGCGTTCGGCCTGGGTGCGGCGGCGCGCGGGAACGCCACGCGCGGAGGGCTTTCCGCCCGTCCGCTCAAGCCTGCCCGCCTCGGCCGCGGATGAGCGAGCCGCCATGAAATACCCTCGAGTCCAGAATGACAGCCGCGCCGGGCGTCACAGAAACTAGTTTTCAGTCAAACAAGTTTCTGCTTGAGTGACAAGAGAGGAAAGACGATGAACCCCGCCCTACCCCTGCTAAAGCCTGATCTTTACGCCCGCGATGCGAACGGCCGCGCCGTGCTGACTGGCGGTAAATGCAGCGCGTGCGGCCACATGTTTTTTCCGATGCAACAGCGGGGATGCGAGCATTGTGGGGCGCACGGCCGGCAACTTGAGCCGGTTGACCTTGGCGGTGACGGCGAGCTTGTTTCCGCCGCAACAGTAAATCTGCATGCTGGCAAGGGACGAACGGCGCCATTTGTCATCGGCGTTGTCGATCTCGACAGCGGGCCGCGTGTACGCACGCTTTGCGATAACGTCCCCGATCCGGAAACCGCCGCCGGAATCCGCGTCACCGCGCATCTGGTGGAGGTTTCGTCACACGATGGCGGAGCCGCTCTCGATCTGCGCTTCAGGTCTGCATGAGTGTCGGTTGATGGCAACGCTTTCTGAGCTTCGTCCGGTTTACGTCGTCGGCGCGGGTTGGCATCCGTATCAGTATGAGAGCGCCACGCCGTATGTGGACCTCGGGTTGACCGCTGTGCGGAATGCGCTTGCGGATGCAGGAGGGCTGGATTGGCGGCAGGTCGATGAGGCGTTTATCGCAACCGCCCTGCTAGGCATGGCGGCCGGCCGTCACATTCTCAAACATCTTGGCGCGACCGGGCTGCCCCTGATCCACATCGAGAACGCTTCAGCGTCTGGCTCGGCCGCATTTCGGCAGGCGTGTATCAGCGTCGGCGCCGGCATGACTGACACGGCGCTTGTGCTGGGCGTGGACAAGCGCACTCACGTGAACCGGGCCAATCCAGGCCTGCCCGGTCTCGCTGAAGACGCTATTGTCCCTTTCACGCATTTCGCCCTGCTGTCGAACGAATACACAGCCCGCCACAAGATTGCGCCGGAGGATGTCGCGCTTGTCGCTGTGAAGAACCATGCGAACGGAGCGAAGAACGTGAATGCCCAACGCCAGCAGGCGCGCACGCTCGACGAAGTGCTCGGCGGCAAACGCGTCGCTGGGATTTTCACCTCCCTGCAATGCTGTCCGGTGGGCGAAGGCGCCGCCGCCGTGATTGTCGCTTCTGAGGAAGGCATGCGGCGCGCGGGCCTGGATCCGGCGCGGGCGGTGCGCGTGCTGTCTTCTGCAGCAGCGTCGGAGGCTCCGGGGTCTTCGGACGCGGCGCTGACGCGCACTACGATTGGCCGGGCGCTTCGCGATGCTCGCGTGCCGCCCAGCGAAATAGATCTGCTGGAGGTACATGACGCATTTACGATCGAGGAACTGCTTTACGCAGAAGCCGCAGGCATCTGCGCGGACGGGGAAGCAGTTCACCTCCTGAAAGGTGGCGCTTTTGATATTGGCGGCTCCTGCGCTATTTCAACCTCTGGCGGCTTGATCGCGTGCGGCCACCCAATCGGCCCCACCGGCGTCGGACAGATTGGCGAAATCCTCGTCCAACTGCGCGGACAGGCAGGAGATCGTCAGCATCGCGGCCCCAAGGGAGCTCCGCGCATTGGATTGGCGCACATGGTGGGCTTGGGGTCGGTCTGTTACGCGCATGTGCTGCGCGCAAACTAGGGTCCAGTCTCGGGAAGCGATGGCCTACGCATTGCGCTGAATTGGCCAAGAGAGAGAAACGGACATGAAGGAACAGTTGGACGCCTGGGCTCCGCGAGTATTGAGTGTTCTGCGCATCGTCACCGGCCTCATCTTCCTTGAGCACGGCGTGCAGAAATTCCTGTCGTTCCCGCCGGGTCAGATGGCTGGAAGCGGGCTCGTCCTCGACAACCCTGGCGCCTATGCAGGCATCATCGAACTGGTGACCGGCGTTCTGATCACGCTGGGTCTGTTGACCCGGCCAGCGGCGTTCCTCGCGTCTGGAACCATGGCGGTTGCTTACTGGATCGCCCACGCGCCGCAGGACATGTTTCCTGTCAACAATGGCGGCGACGCGGCGATCCTCTATTGCTTCGTCTTCCTTTATTTCGTCTTCGCCGGCCCCGGCCCGTGGAGCCTCGACGCCATGCGCGCCCGCAAATAAGCGCTGACGGGAGACATTGCCGGGGGGATGTTGATGCTGCGGCGCCGCACGAGGGCTGGTATCTGACCAGCCTTACATTGGCCGGCCGGCAATGCCGCTCTCCGCATCCTCCGCCGCGGCGCTGAAGCAACGATCCCACAACGGGCGGCGGCCGTCCGCCGCCCGCGCTCGTGGCGAGCGTGGCTTTCGCCTTTCGATCACGAACGCGGAGATACGGTTTCGATACGGCTTGGCCAGCGCCGAGACCGGCCTATTCACGCGCTGAGGCGTCGAACCGGCCCAATCGGACAAGGCCGGACGAATAGGAGCCGTCCTTGTAGAAAATCGCGAGGCTGCCCGGGCTCATTTAACAATAAACTGCACAGGTTTTGCTGTGAATCGACGGACGCTGCGCTAATGTCGTTTAAACAGTCCCGTTGATTGAGGCAGCCGTGACCGAAGCCAGCTTCCCAAAGAAAATTGTGTTGGCGACAGATCTCAGCGCGCGGAGCGACCGTGCGTTGGATCGCGCAGCCCAGCTCGCACGTCAGTGGAACGCGGCTCTTATCATCGTTCACGCACTGGAAAAGCCGCAGATCACCCCATCCTGGTGGTCTCAACTGGAGGATATCCCGTCATGGCGGCGTCCAGCCGATCCGGCGACGGCGATCGCAGAGCAGATCCGCCGCGACGCACAGGCGGATATCGGCGAATTCGATATCCGGGTCAGCGAGGGAGATCCTGCCGACGTCGTCATGGAGGTGGCCAGGCAGGAACAAGCCGATCTGATCGTTCTGGGGATCGCCCGCAACGAAACGTTGGGGCGCATGATGCTCGGCAATACGACGGAGCATCTCGTTCGAAAATCTCCTGTCTCGATTCTCGTCGTGAAAAACCGGCCCCATGCGCCGTACCAGCACATTCTTGCCGGTACCGACTTCACGGAAGAATCCCGCTTCGGTCTGGTCATGGCCGCCCAGATGTTCCCGGATGCGACGCTTGCGCTGATGCACGCGTTCGAGATGCCGTACCGCTCGTTGATGACGGACAGCAAGCTCAGCCGCGATTTCTCGGCGATGGAGAAGGAAACCATAAAAGCGTTTATCGATGAATCCGGCCTGCCGGAGAAAGCACGTCAACGCATCGTGCCGATGATCGAGCATGGCTCGCCGCCGGTCATGCTGAGCAAATATGCAACTGAACGTGGGGCTGACCTGACCGTGATCGGCGCTTACAGCCGAAACCTGACATTTCACCTGCTCATCGGCGGCACGGCGCGGCGCATCGTCGATGCTGTACCAAGCGACGTGCTCGTTGTCCGCGCGCCGCGCCCGGATTAGGAGCGGGCGTCCAGCCGCAACCGGCCAGAACCGCCGGTAGCCGAAGGTCCGCGCCACGGCCCGGAATGATCAACAGCCATGCAGTGACGAGGTAGCGTTAGGGGTGAATGGGTAAAGAAATCATCCTCATTGCGATGATCGCGCTGCCCTTTGGGGGCGGCCTTGTCGCAGCGTGCCTCCCAACAAGGTCGCGGAATATTGCAGCTGCGCTGGCTATCGCCATCGCGTTGGGCGGCAGCTTGTGCGCCGCGCTGCTCTATCCTGCAATTGTTGCGGGCGACGCCGTGCAAACCGAGGTGGCCTGGCTTCCGTCCATCGGACTGAATCTGGTTTTCAGACTCGACGGGCTGTCATGGCTTTTCGCGCTCCTTGTGCTGGGGATAGGCGCGCTCGTCGGGCTGTATGCGCGCTACTACATGTCGCCGAAGGACCCCGTACCCCGCTTCTTCTCCTATCTGCTCGCCTTTATGGGTTCGATGCTGGGCATCGTGATGTCCGGCAACATCATTCAGCTCGTCGTCTTCTGGGAACTGACAAGCCTCTTCTCGTTCCTGCTGATTGGCTATTGGCACCACAACCAGAATGCGCGCGACGGTGCCTGGATGGCATTGACGGTCACGGGCGCGGGCGGGCTTTGCCTGCTGGTCGGCATGATAATGCTGGGCCACATCACCGGCAGCTTCGAACTCGCCGATGTCCTTGCGTCCGGCGACGCCGTTCGCAACCATCCCCTTTACCTGCCGACGCTCCTGCTCATTCTGATCAGCGCCTTCACCAAGAGCGCTCAGTTCCCCTTCCATTTCTGGCTGCCGCAGGCAATGGCGGCGCCAACGCCCGTCAGCGCATACCTGCATTCAGCGACGCTCGTGAAGGCCGGCGTCTATCTGCTGACTGTGCTCTGGCCGATCCTGTCGGGTACGGACGCCTGGTACATTCTGGTCGGCGGGGCGGGCATGGCGTCGCTCCTGATCGGCTCATTCGCGGCGATCTTCCAGCACGACCTCAAGGGGCTTCTCGCCTACTCCACGATCGGGCACCTCGGCTTGATCGTTCTTCTGCTGGGTCTGGGAAGCCCGCTGGCCGCGGTCGCTGCAATCTTTCACACGCTCAATCATGCGACCTTCAAGGCGTCGCTCTTCATGGCGGCAGGGATTATCGACCGCGAAACCGGGACGCGCGACTTGCGGCGTCTCAGTGGTCTTTTCCCGTTCATGCCCATCACTGCAACGCTCGCCATGGTGGCTGCGGCCGCCATGGCGGGCGTGCCGCTTCTGAACGGGTTCCTTTCCAAAGAGATGTTCCTGGCCGAAGCGATGGCGCAAAGCGAGGGCGCACACACCAACTACACGCTCCCGGCGCTTGCGACGCTGGCCAGCGCTTTCAGCGTTCTTTACGCGCTGCGTTTTATCCACAAGACGTTCTTCGGGCCCGCTCCCGCGGATCTGTCCCGCCAACCGCATGAAGCGCCAGGGTGGATGCGGCTTCCAATCGAAATTCTGGTGTTGCTCTGCCTTGTTGTCGGGGTCATTCCCGGCCTGACAATCGGACCATTCCTGAACATGGGGGTGCGTAGCGTGCTCGGGGATCAGACGCCTGAGTACAGCCTCGCCGTTTGGCATGGTCTCAGCACGCCCCTGCTTCTCAGCGCCGCCGCTCTGGCCGGCGGCGCGGCCCTGTATGCGATGTTCGGCCGGCAGATCAACACCAACCAGTTCGGCGCTCCGCCATTCTTCAGTTGGATCCGCGCCCGGCAGGCGTTCGAAACAGGAATGAACGCAATCATGTCTGGATCGCGGATGCTCCTTGCCTGGCTTGGTCCAAACCGTCAGCAACCGCAGCTACGGATCCTGATCATCACGGTCATTGGGGCGGCCAGCCTTGTGACGTTAGGCGCCAGCATAAACCTGGCGCCGGACCTTCGGATTGCGAGTGTCGACCCTGTGTTCGCGGCGCTCTGGCTTGTTGCGGGCGCCTGCGCTTTGGGAGCGGCCCAGCAAGCCAAATTCCATCGCCTGGTGGCCATCGTACTTATGAGCGGGGCGGGATTCGTTTGCTGCATCACCTTCGTGTGGCTGTCGGCGCCGGATCTTGCGTTGACGCAGTTGCTCGTCGAAGTCGTTACAACCGTGCTCCTGCTGTTGGGGCTCCGTTGGCTTCCAAAGCGCTCGCCAGCCTTGCACCCGGACAGCATCGTGGCCCGCATACGCGCTCGCCTGCGCCGCGGGATCGACGTCGCTATCGCGGCATCTGTCGGGCTGGCCATAGCCGGCATTTCGTTTGTCGTTATGACGAGCGCGCCTTCCCCGGACACGATATCGAGCTTCTTCCTCGAAAAATCCTACACCGAAGCGGGGGGACGAAACGTGGTCAACGTACTGCTCGTCGACTTCCGCGCTTTCGACACGCTCGGTGAAATCACGGTGCTTGGCGTCGTCGGGCTCACGGTCTTTGCGCTGCTGCGGCGTTTCCGGCCCGCGTCCGACAGCCTCGCCACACCTGAACAACAGGCGAAACAAAGAGAGTTCGACGAACGTCATGAGGCACGGGCTTCGGATGAAACGGTCGTCGACTACCTGCTGATTCCGCGCGTCATCATGCAATGGGTCTTCCCCGTCGTTGTCGTCTTCGCAATCTACCTCTTCCTGCGCGGTCACGATCTGCCGGGCGGCGGTTTCATCGCCGGCATCACCATGTCGATCGCCTTCATCCTGCAATACATGGCGTCGGGCACGAAATGGACCGAAGCAAGGTTACGCATCCTGCCGCTTCGCTGGATCGGCGTCGGCCTGCTGATCGCGGCCACAACGGGGGCTGCATCCGTGCTGTTTGGCTATCCGTTCCTGACCTCCAGTTTTCAGTATGTCGATTTTCCGGTACTGGGCCGGCTTCCACTTGCGAGCGCGCTCGTCTTTGACCTGGGCGTCTTCGTGCTGGTGGTCGGCGCCACGGTTCTGATGCTGATCGCTTTGGCGCACCAATCGATCCGTACGCCACAGGTCCGCGAAGACGTGAGCGACACCCATCAGGAAGCCGACGCCCAACCAGCGCCCGAACCAGCGCCTGCCGTTCCCGCCGCCGAAGGAGCCACGTGATGGAGATCGTGCTCGCCCTTGGCATCGGTGTGCTGGCTGCATCCGGGGTCTGGCTCCTGCTGCGGCCGCGGACATTTCAGGTCATCATTGGCCTGTCGCTGATTTCATACGCCGTGAACCTGTTCATCTTCGCCATGGGCAGGTTGCGCGTCGATGCGCCGCCTATTCTTGACCCTGGCGCCGGCAGCGATGCCGGGAACTATGCCGATCCCCTGCCCCAGGGGCTTGTGCTCACCGCCATCGTCATCGGCTTTGCGATGACGGCGCTCTACCTGGTCCTGCTGCTGGCCGCGCGCGGCCTGGCCGGAACGGATCACGTCGATGGACAAGAGCCGGATCAATGAGCGAACTCATCCCGCATCTTGTTGTGGCGCCGGTCGTCCTGCCGCTCATCGCAGCCGCCTTGACGCTGTTCCTCGACGAACCTCAGCGCATGGTCAGGGCCGCAATCAGCTTTGGCGCCACTTCGATCCTGCTTGTCGTCGCTCTGGTTCTCCTGTTTGAAGCATCTGATTCCGGACCACATCCCGGCGCAGCCACAACCTATGCAATTGGGGACTGGAACGCCCCATTCGGGATCGTGCTCGTCGCCGACAGGCTGTCAGCAATGCTGCTGGCGCTGACCAGCTTTCTTGGGCTGGCCACATTGACCTTTTCAATGGCGCGATGGCACCGCGCCGGCCCCCGTTTCCATGCGTTGTTCCTGCTGATGCTGATGGGCGTCAACGGGGCGTTCCTGACGGGCGACCTGTTCAACCTGTTTGTTTTTTTTGAAGTTCTGCTGGCCGCCTCGTATGGCCTTGCGCTGCACGGTTCAGGGCCTGCGCGGGTCAAGGCCGGGCTGCACTATGTCGTCATCAACCTTGCGGCGTCTTCGTTGTTTCTCATCGGAGTGGCGATGATCTACGGGGTGACAGGCACGCTGAATATGGCTGACCTCGCCATGCGGATTCCTGCAATCGCCGCGTCGGACCGCGCGCTGTTCGAGATCGGCTGCGCCGTGTTGGGTATCGCCTTCCTGGTCAAGGCCGGCATGTGGCCGCTGGGTTTGTGGCTCCCGGCTACCTACTCGGCGGCCAGCGCGCCTGCGGCCGGCATGTTCGCCATTCTAACCAAGGTCGGGGTGTATGTCGTCATTCGCCTCTCGCTTCTTCTGTTCGGCCCGGAAGCGGGCGCATCCGCCGGGTTTGGCGAACAGTTTCTGGCGGTAGGCGGAATCATGACAATCGCGTTCGGGACATTGGGCGTGCTCGCCTCTCGCAGCCTGTCGCGGATCGGCGGGTATTGCGTGATCGTGTCGGCCGGCACAATCCTGGCCGTTGTCGGCATCGGCGGCGTGGAAGCGCTAGCGGGCGCGCTCTACTACCTGATAAGCTCGACACTTGGCGCAAGTGCGTTCTTCCTCCTTATCGAACTCCTCAACCGCGCCAGGGGTTCAACCGCGCCAGCCATATCTCTGCCGGTGTTCAGCGACGAATTCCGGGACCCTTATGAGGATGGCACGGAGACCGATGAAATTGGCATCGTCATTCCCGCTTCCGTCGCATTGATCAGCGGCGGTTACATCCTGTGCGCATTGGTGCTGGCGGGCTTGCCGCCATTGTCAGGGTTTGTCGGCAAGTTCGCCGTTATGGCCGGCGTCATGTCCACAGCGGAACAGGTTTCGCCGATCGCCTGGGTGTTGATCGCAATGCTGACGGTTTCCAGTTTCGGCATGCTCATCGCATTCGCCCGCGTCGGGATCGAAGTGCTGTGGGCGTCGGGTGACAGGCCTGCGCCTCGCGTGAAACCGGTCGAGTTTCTCGGGATCTCTGTCCTGCTTATAGCCGCCGTGGCTTTGAGCGTCGAAGGGGGGGTGGCGATGCGCTTCGTTACATCGACCGCGATCTGGCTGCACGCTCCGCTGGATTATGTGGACGCCGTGCTGGCGCCGGCGACGGCGGCAACGCAACAGGGTGCGCCATGAGCCGCGTTCTGCCCTATCCCGCCATGTCGGTGGCGCTGCTGGTGATGTGGGTCCTGTTGCAGGGGTCTATGGATCCAGCGACGCTGCTAAGCGGGGCGGCTCTCGCCATAGTGGCGCCCTGGACGCTGACCGCGCTGGAGATGCCTCCCCTGAGAATACGGCGTCCTGGCGCGATTGTGACGCTGTTCAGCGTGGTGCTGTACGATGTCGTTCGCTCGAACATCGCCGTGGCGAGCATTATCTACGGGCGGAAACCGGCGGCCCGATCGTCTGGCTTTGTCTCGATTCCTCTCGATATGCGCAATCGCTACGGGCTGACGATCCTGGCGGCGATCATCACGTGCACGCCGGGCACGTTATGGGTGCAATACGATTCAGGCCGGAGCCGTTTGCTGATGCACATCTTCGATCTGGTCGATCCCGAAGATTGGCCTGTGCTGATCAAAGGGCGATACGAACGTCTGCTCATGGAGATTTTCGAATGAGCGCAATTGTATTGGCGTGGAGCCTTGCGCTCGCGCAGTTGATGCTTGTTGCGGCGATGGCAATCGCGGGCTGGCGCATGATCCGGGGGCCGTACGCACAGGATCGCATCCTTGCGCTCGACTCCTTCTACTCCAGCGGCATGCTCATCTTGCTGGTTTTCGGAGTTCAGACAGGACGGGTCATTTATTTCGAGGCGGCGCTGATCGTCGCCCTGCTGGGCTTCGTCTCGACGGCCGCGCTGGCCAAATTTCTCATGCGCGGCGAGGTGATCGAATGATCGGGCGCGCCCGATCTTCCGGAATGGGCTGCGTGGGTGACCGCGCTCCTCGTCGTTAGCGGCGCAGCGATAGCGCTGACCGGCGCGGTGGGACTTGCGCGGCTGCGGTCTTTCTACGAGCGGGTCCATGCGCCAACGCTGGGCGCCACGCTCGGAACAGGCTGCATTCTTCTGGGCTCGATTGTATGTTTCTCGGTGCTCCAATCGCGGCCGGTGCTTCATGAGGTCCTGATCGGGGTGTTTGTCACCCTCACGACGCCGGTTACGCTCATCCTGCTCGTCCGTGCAGCGCTCTACCGTGATCGCGTCGGGGGCAAGGACGTGCCGCCCCACGAGTAGATCCCGGTTGTCTCCTGACTGCTGCGCTATCTCTCGTTCGCAGGTTTTCCGGGCCGCGGCTTGTAGGGCGGAATTGACCAGCCAAAACGGATCGCTCCGGCCCGGAGCGCGAAGGCCATGATGAAGGCGCCTGCTCCCGCCGCCAGGGGCGGCAGATCCGGCAGGACAGTATGAAGCAGAACGAAACCGGAGGCTCCGGCGAGGGCCGAGGTGACGTAAACTTCGCGCCGCATCAGGACGGAAGGTTCGTGCGCCAGCACATCCCGAAGGATCCCGCCCAGCGTCGCCGTGAAGACACCCATGACAACGGCCACGATGGGGGAACCGGAGACGGCCAGCCCCTTCCAGGCGCCGTAAACGGCATAGGCAGAAAGACCGAGGCCATCGAGCCATAGAAGGAGGCGGTAGCGCGATTCAATCCGGTGAGCCGTGAAAAAGAAGATGCACGCGACCGCAGCGCCCACGATGAGAAAGGCGTGATCCTGCGTCCAGAAAACCGGCACGCCAAGTATCAGGTCACGCACCGTCCCGCCGCCAACGCCCGTCATGATGGCGAAAAACAGAAAGCCGACGATGTCGAGTTGCTTGCGCGACGCCGCAAGCGCGCCTGTTGCGGCGAAGATCGCCACGCCGGCATAGTCGAGGAGATACAGTTCGTTCATCGGCCAACCATAAGAGCTCATAAGGGTGAGGTGCGGCTATCGCCTAATCTAGCCCCAATGGGTTTGGCGGCGGGTTTGGCAGCGCGCGTTTATCACTCTCCCTGTTCGTTGAGAAACCGCTCGATCTGCTGTTTGATGCGCGCTCCATCACGCTCAGCGTGCAGTGTCGAGGCGTGATCGCAAACAGATTGACGGTTTGCTTCGGGAATTCTGGCCCAGTCGATCAACAGGGCGGCGCCCAGCCGGGCCAGAATTCGCATGTCGTCGTCGTCGAGGATCGCGCTAGCCGTTCCAATGGCGCCGCCTTCCCCTTCCCAACGGGAAATCGCCTTTGCCTTCTGAAGAGCGCTTTGAGTTGTATCGGACATGGTTCCCTCCTTTCGTTTTCGCCCCGCGAGAGCGGCGTTGGTTTCCTTTCGCAGGATGAAGCCGTCATACCACCGCACGGCGCAATGTCTGCACGGCCCAACGTCAGGAGGTCAAATTCGAATGTAGCCGCATTGGGTTGGCCCGTTCCAGTGAAGCGCTTCGCGACCAAAGAAGTCTTGCAGAATGCCGCCCGGGCGGCTGATCGGCCGCCGTCCGGGCGTCAAACTATTTCAGCGCTTCGCTGACAGATGCGGACAGAGGCGTCGTCGGCCGTCCGATCAGCCGGGAAAGATCGCGGCCCTCGTGGAACAGGGCGCCGCGCGATGCGCCAACGTCCCACCCGGCTATGGCGCGCGTCAGCGGCTCGGGCAGCCCAAACCCGGCCAGAGCCGCAGCGTAGTCAGCCGCAGGCAGGTCACGGTAAGGGATCGTGCGCCCGGTTTGACGGCTGACCTCGGCGGCGAGATCATTGAGCGTCCAGGCATTGTCGCCGGCAAGTTCGTAGATCTTGCCATTGTGCCCATCCGTGGTCAGCACGACCGCAGCCGCTTCCGCAAAGTCCGCACGCGACGCCGCCGAGATCCGGCCTTCTCTGGCGCTGCCGATGAAGGCGCCGTTGGCCAAGGCGCCGGAAATCGAGCCGGTGTAGTTCTCGGCATACCAGCCATTGCGCAAGACCGTGTGCGTAATCCCTGACGCCTTGAGGTCGGCCTCGGTCTGCCGGTGCTCATCGGCAAGGTCGAGTGGTGATGCGCCAGCGTTGAGCAGGCTGGTGTAAACGATACGCTGCACGCCCGCCGCCTTCGCGGCATCGATGACGTTGCGATGCTGCACGGCGCGTTGGCCCACTTCGCTCGACGAGACGAGCATGAGGGTGTCCACGCCCTTCAGGGAAGCGGCAAGCGTCTCCGGCTTTGCGTAATCAAACGGTCTGACGGCGACGCCGAGATCACTTGCCTTTTCGGGCGAGCGCGCAAGCGCGACGATCGTGCCGGCCGGGGTTTTCGACTTGAGTTTTGTGACGATCAGGCGGCCGAGTTGTCCGGTGGCGCCGGTAATTGCGATGGTCATGATTATCACTCCTTGAATTTGATCAGTTGAACTGGAAACCGGAGATCGCGGTCTCCATCACCTTCTCCGTATAGATACGTTCGCCCGGTTCCCCGGACGCCCCGGCCGCCACCATCAGGGGCAGCAGATGCTCCTCCTGCGGATGAGAAAGGCGTCCGGCAGGAGCGTCCTCCCAGCGTTCGAGGGCGGCAGCCCGTGTCGCGTCCGGCGACTGGACAGCATCGGTAAGCCACCGGTCGAAGGCCATTGATGGCTCGGTGAATCGCGGATCGCCGTAGCCGCGCATATTGTGAAAGCTCATGCCCGAAGCCACGATCACAACGCCTTTGTCGCGCAACGGCGCAAGCGCCCGGCCGGCCGCAAGATGAAGCGCGGGATCGAGATTACGCTCGACCGACATCTCGACGACCGGAATATCGGCGCCGGGAAAAGCCACTTTCAGCGGCACGAAAACACCGTGGTCGAGGCCGCGCTCGGGATCGATGCGAGCCTTGAGGCCCGCTTTGATGAGGAGGGTTTCGGCTTCCTGCGCGAGCCAGGGCGCGCCGGGCGCATCGAAACGCAGTTGGTATGTGTGCGCCGGAAAGCCGCTGTAGTCGTAGATCAGGCTGGATTTTTCAGCGCCGGTGAGAGCGAAACCGTCCGTCTCCCAGTGACCCGACACGACGAGGATGGCCGTAGGGGTCTCGGGCAAACGCTCCGGCAGGGAGCGCAGGAAACTTTCCATACCGGTCCAGACGCCGCGCGGATCCTCCATGAAAAAGCATGGGCCGCCGCCGTGAGGAATGAAGAAGGTGGGTTGGCGAGTCATGGGCGTCTCCTTTCAAGGGGAATATGCAGCTCATACCCGTGCGTGATAATTACCCGTTTCAGAGGAACACCTCGAACCAGGAGTGCGAGATCATGGCCGACCGCTTGAGTGGAATGGAGGTGTTCGTGCGGGCGGCCGCCCTCGGCAGCCTGTCTGCCGCTGCCCGGGACATGGGTATGTCCGCGGCGATGGCCACCAAACACCTGAACGCGCTCGAAGCGCGGCTTGCCGTGACCCTCGTCAATCGCACGACGCGCCGCCTTTCGCTGACGGAAGCGGGTGAAACCTATCTCGACAAGGCCGGGCAAATCCTGGCCGACCTTCGCGAGGCGGAAGCCGAGGTCTCAGCCCGCACCTTGGCGGTCGAGGGCCTGCTCCGTGTCAGCGCGCCCGCCGCGTTCGGGGTTCTACATCTTGGCGAACTCATTGCGGAGTTTCACCGGCTGCATCCCGCTGTGACGGTCGAGTTAGGTCTCAACGACCGCTATGTCGACTTGCTCGAAGAGCGCTGGGACATGGCGATGCGCATCGGAAAACTGGCCGACAGCAGCCTGGTGGCCCGCAAGCTCGCTGACGTCCGTCTGAACATCTGCGCTTCGCCCGCCTATCTCGCCGCGCGGGGGACACCGCGCACGCCGGCGGACCTCGAAAGCCATGATTGCCTGGGTTACACGCTATCGCCGTTGACCGGCGTTACACATTGGGGCTTCGGCGCCGGCGGCGCCATCCGGCAGCCTGTCCGTGGTTCGCTCCACGCCAACAATGGCGAGGTGCTCGTCCAGGCGGCGGCGGCTGGACAAGGACTGGTCTATGGCCCGCGTTTTCTCACATCCAGGGAGATCGCCGATGGGCGACTGGTGGAGATCACGCTGGACGCGCCGTTGATGGAGCTGGGCGCGATCCACGCCATCACCCATGCGACGCGCAAGCCGGCCGCAAAGACACGCGCATGGATCGACTTCCTGTCGCAACGCCTGCGGGTGCTGGCCGCCGATTGGTGAGTGCGTTCAGATGTTGGTCTGGTCCGGCGGAATTCCACGCGGCAATTCCGCCGCATCGCCGGGCCTGGCGTTGAGACTGAGATCCGCGCCCAGACCATAGCAGGTCATCGAGATGGACCCCATCGTGTAGCCACGCAGCAGCGGGCCGGCGCTCGCGCCATCCGCTGCCGCCAATCCGGCAAGATAGAGAAGCGGGATGAAATGGTCCGGCGTCGGGACGGCCAGATCATAGTCGGGATGTTCCTGAACGCGCAGCAGATCGCCGGGTTCGCGGCCAAGCTGGTCGACCACGGCGTCGTCAAATCTTTCGGCCCAGTCGAAAGCGGCATCCGGCTGGTCCCATTTCACCTTGCGCAGGTTGTGGACGACGTTGCCGCTCCCGAGGATCATGACGCCGCTGTCGCGCAGAGGCGCAAGGCGCGCGGCCAGATCGAGGTGATAGCTGAGGGGCTTCAAGGCATTGATGGACAACTGAACGACCGGCACGTCCGCTTCCGGGTAAAGGTGCGCCAGCACGGACCATGTTCCATGGTCGAGGCCCCACTGATCGCGGTCGAGACCGACCCAGTTGGGTTTGGCGACCTCGACGATCTCCCGGGCGACATCCGGCGCGCCGGAAGCGGGATAATCGAAGGCGAACAGCTCCGGCGGAAAGCCATAGAAGTCGTGGATCGTGCGTGGTCTGGGCATTGCGGTCACGGCGGTCGCGCCAAAGTACCAGTGAGCAGACACCACCAGCACCGCACGCGGGCGCGGAAGACGCTGCCCCATGTCGCGCCACGCAGCCGTGTAGCCATTATCATCGAGCGTGTTCATGGGACTGCCATGCCCGATGAACAATGCAGGCATGCGAGGCGTCTTCAGGTCCATTCGATTTTCAAGCTCCGCAACAAGCCGATCAATGCCGGCCGGACTCTACCCCTCGCCGATCCGGTGACATCTTCCGTGACACGCCTGAGACCCGCATTCGCGCAGGCTGCGACCGTCACGTTCCACTCCGAGAATGCATGATGCCCGTCACCGGCGAAAGACGCCGACGAGTTCCTCGATGA
>CAZJZQ010000006.1:0-52378 GCA_964550535.1 uncultured Rhizobium sp. | reverse complement strand
AGTTGTCGGGGTTCACGAAGAACGCGCCGACGACGCAGAAAGCGACGATCACAGCCACCTTGATGAAGACGATGATGTTGTTCACCGTCGCCGATTCCGACACGCCGACAACCAGCAGCAGCGCCATCAGGATGGATACGGCGGCGGCCGGAACGTTGAACACGCCGGTGATGGTGGAGCCGTCGGCCAGGGTTTCGACATGGCCGGCCGGCATCGTCAGCTCAGGTGGAATTATTATGTTCATGTCATGCAGCAAGCTGACGAAATACTCGCCCCATCCCACTGCGACGGTCGACGCCGCGAGGCCGTATTCCAGCAGCAGCAGCGCGCCCATGATCCACGCCGCGAACTCGCCCAGCGTTGTGTAGGAATAGGTGTAGGCCGATCCGGACACCGGCAGCGCCGACGCCAGCTCGGCATAGCAAAGACCGGCGAAGGCGCAGATCGCGCCAGCGATCAGGAAGGAGATGACGACAGCCGGGCCGGCGTGCAGCGCGGCCGCCGATCCGGTCCGCACGAAGATGCCCGCGCCGATGATGCATCCGATACCCAGGAGGACGAGATTGACGGCGCCAAGTGTCCGCTTGAGTTCTCCCTGCTGATACTCCGCCTGGATCTGCTCTACCGACTTGCGCATGAACAGCTGGCCGAAGCCACGCTTGCCAGCAGGCGCACGAGCGCCGCCATCGTTCGCCATGTATCGATTCTCCGCCCGCGCGCCTAGCGGCGCCACCATTCCTGACAACGACGTTAGCAGACCTCGACGGCAGCGCAACGGGCCCGAAAATCAGGCGCTACCGCCTGATTTTTCTACAGAATGTCGAATGTTCCAGGATCGGAGGCGCGGCGCATCGGACCGCGGTATTGGGGGTCGTCGCGGCGGCGGCGATCCGGTCCGAAATAGCCGCCAGCCTTCACGAAGGGGCGGCGGCGCTCGATCACGGCGTTCACCCGGTTGGCCACATCCATGGCCCGGACCGGCTTCACCAGAAACTCGTCAACGCCCGCATTTATGGCGTCGATCACGCGTCCGCGCTCCGAATAGGCGGTCACCATTACGATTGGCAGATACTTGTCCGGGCTTTCCGGATCGAGCCGGATCATGCGGCAGAAGTGCAGCCCGTCCATGCCGCCCAGCTTGAAATCCACGAAGGCCAGGTCGATCCCGCCATCGGCGACGATCTTGAGCGCCTCGTCAGTATCGGAGGCTTCCTCGATGCGACGGCTGCCGAAGCTGGCGAGGATAACCCTCAACAGTCCGCGCATATGCGCGTTGTCATCCAGAATGATCGCGGAAATATTTTCCAGCGCCATGACTGCCGTGCCGCGCCACGGACCCGGCGATGCGGCTTCCCGCAACGCTTCCGGTCCAGTGACGGCTCCCCTTTTTGGCGGCTCGTTCACCGCTCTTGAAGCCTTCTCTAGACGCTTCGAAAGGCAAGACAAGACAAATTGCGCCTGGCACGGACATCCGCGAGAAAAACGCCTGTGGGTTCCCTGCTGAAAAGGCGGGTTGTGCCTGCGGCAATGCTCCGCTGCTCTTGGGTCTTGGCCAGTGGTTGATTTGCGGGCCCGGCCAACGGCCGCGCCGGACTTCAGCTTTTCCTGGATTTCGCCAGCAATTCCCGCTCATACCGTTTCGCAATCCGCAGGAAGCGCGAGTAGGCGTAGTTCGTGGAATTGATCACGCCCCACCAGCCGTAGCGGATATTTCCGCGCAGCAGGTAGCTCTTCAGGAAATTCAGCGGGAATTCAAACAGGAGCCGCACCGGCTTGATTCGTTTGCCGCGCGCCAACATGTCGGCCACCTGAGCGTCGGAGTAGCGGTTCATCTTTTCCACCGCCCAGCCGATTGAGCGCTGGGAGAAGTGCGCCATCCGCCCTTCAAGTCTGGAGATGCGGGCGCCGGGGGATGGCCGCACCGTGTCGTGGACGGTTGAGTCCGAGAACCGCCCCCTGCGCCGGTCATAAAGGCGATACTGCCAGTAGCCGAACGCCCAGGGCGCCGGTTCGCGCTCGTGCGGAAAGACGTCGAGAATCTTGATCTCGTAGATCTCGCTGGCCGGCGCGCCACCGCGCCAAAGCGTAAGGATTTCATCGCGTAGCGCCGGCGTCACGCGCTCGTCAGCATCGAGATTGAGCAGCCAGTCATTGCGGCACTGATCTTCAGCAAACCGTTTCTGCTCGCCATAGCCGGTCCAGGCGCGGAAGACGGTCCTGGCGCCCAGCGCTTTCGCCCGCTCGACGGTGGCGTCGGTGGAACCGGAATCGACCACGATCACTTCGTCCGCCCACGCCACGGACCGGATCGCGTCCTCGATCCGGTCTTCCTCGTTCAACGTGATGATGAAAGCGGACACGGGAATGCGTGACGGTGCCGCATCTGCGGCGGCGGGCTGCGCGGGGACGGACTGGGACAAGCGAAACCTCTCCGGTCAGCCCTTCGGCAGCAGCTTCTTCACGTCCTGCGCCCGCTCGCGCGGCAGCACCAGCACAGCACCCGGCGTCGCGACGATGATCAGGTCCGACACCCCCGCCGCCGAGACATGCACCCCGTCCGCACGGATCAGATTGTTGGACCCGTCCAGCAGCATGGCGGGGCCCGAGATCGCATTGCCCTGCCCGTCCTTGTCGCTGAGCCGCCACAACTCCGCCCATGAGCCGACATCCGCCCAGCCGATGTCGCACGGCGCCACGGCGGCGCGGCGGGTCTTTTCCATGACGGCGATGTCCACCGGCTCGGCGCGCACAGCACCGAACAGATCGCGCGGCAGGATGATCTTGCGCCCATCCCGCACAGCCGCCGACAGGGCTCGCGCCGAATCATCGCGAATATCAGAAGCGCCGCTGAACTCTTCCAGCAGGACAGGCGGCGCGAAATAGAACACGCCGGAATTCCAGCTATACCCGCCCTCGCCGAGATAGCGCGCAGCGGTCTGCATGTCGGGCTTTTCCTTGAAAGCCGCGACAGAGAACACGCCGCTGCACAGCCCGGCGCCCTGCTGGATATAGCCATAGCCGGTTTCAGGCCCCTGCGGCGTGATGCCGAAGGTGACAATTCTTTCATCGACCACAACGCTCGCCGCCGCGATCGCGTCGATGAACGGATCGACCTTCTCGACCAGGTGATCCGCGGGCATCAGCAGGACTCGCGCCTGCGGATCGATCTCCGTCGCAACCAGCGCCGCCAGCGCAGCCGTCGCCGCCGTATTGCGGCCAATCGGCTCCAGCACGACAGCCGCCGGTTCGATACCCGCGGCCGCAAGCTCCTCCAGAACAATATCGCCATGCCGCTCGCTGGCGATCACGATGGGATCAAGAAACTCCAGACCGCCCCGCACCCCGCGCAACCGCAGGGCGGTTTCGGCGATCATGCTGCGCGCGCCGCCGAATGTGTGGAATTGTTTCGGGCGCGTCTCCGTGGACACAGGCCATAGGCGCGTGCCGGAACCGCCGGACATGATCACCGGAAAAACGCGCGTTACCGCCAACAAACTGCTCCGCTCGAAGACGCCGCGTCCCGGCCAACTCTTGCCCGCCCGCCGCACCGGTGTCCCGTTCTAACCGCGCGCGACGTCAGTGCAAGCATGACAACCGCCGTTGCAGCGCCCTGCGGCTTGACTTATCGCCCAAGGCCGGAACTAAACGGGCTGGCAAACACGGTCGCGCGGCGCGGGCGTCTTGCGGCGACGGGCGAGCGCGCCCGGTAAGGGTGTGTCATGCGTATCACCATGATCGGAGCGGGATATGTCGGCCTGGTCTCCGGGGCCTGCCTTGCCGATTTCGGCCATGTGGTCACCTGCGTCGACAAGGACCCGTCGAAGATCGAACGCCTGACCCGCGCCGAGATTCCGATCTTTGAACCCGGCCTCGACAATCTTGTCGCCAAGAACGTGCGCGAAGGCCGCCTGTTTTTCACGCTGGAAGCCGGCGCCGCCATCAAGAACGCCGATGTGGTGTTCATCGCCGTGGGCACGCCCTCGCGCCGTGGCGACGGCCATGCTGACCTCACCTATGTCTATGCCGCCGCCCGCGAGATCGCGGAGCACATGAACGGCTTCACTGTTGTGGTCACCAAATCGACCGTGCCGGTGGGAACAGGCGACGAGGTTGAGCGCATCATCCGCGAAGCTCGCCCCGACGCCGAATTCGCCGTTGTCTCCAACCCCGAATTCCTGCGCGAAGGCGCCGCCATCAAGGACTTCAAGATTCCCGATCGCGTGGTCGTTGGCACCGACAGCGAACGCGCCCGCGAAGTGATCCGTGAGGTCTATCGTCCGCTGTTCATCAACGAGACGCCGATCGTCTTCACCAGCCGCCGCACATCCGAACTGATCAAGTACGCCGCCAACGCGTTCCTTGCGATGAAAGTCACCTTCATCAACGAGATGGCCGACCTGTCCGAGGCGGTGGGCGCCAATGTGCAGGAAGTCGCGCGCGGCATCGGGCTCGACAACCGCATCGGCTCCAAATTCCTGCACGCAGGCCCCGGCTATGGCGGCTCGTGCTTTCCGAAGGACACGCTGGCGCTGACCCGCACAGCGAACGAAGCCGGCAGCCCCGTCCGTATCATCAACACGGTCATTTCCGTAAACGATGAGCGCAAGAAGGCGATGGCCGGAAAGGTCGTCAAGGCGATGGGCGGCGACCTGAAGGGCAAAACGATCGGCGTGCTGGGCCTCGCCTTCAAGCCCAACACCGACGACATGCGCGACGCGCCGGCGCTGGATATCATCCCGGCGCTTCAGGAAGCAGGCGCGACCGTTCGCGCTTTCGATCCGGAGAGCATGAAGGAAGCGAGCAAGCTGCTTCAGGGCGTCGATTTCGTCGCCGGCCCGTATGAAGCCATCGACGGCGCCGACGCCATGGTCATCATCACAGAATGGGACCAGTTCCGCGCGCTCGATCTCGACCGCGTGAAATCCACGCTGCGCCAACCCATCGTCGTCGATATGCGCAATGTCTATCAACCTGCCGAAATGAAGCGCCGCGGCTTCAGCTATCATTCGGTCGGCCGGCCAAGCTGAATAGGCTGAGGCTGATTGGGCAAAAGCCGGTCTGGCTCAGCTGATGTCGTCACGGCTGCCCGCGTCCTCGAACGGCCGCACGTCGATGCGGCGTCCCGGATAGGCCAGCGGATTCCACGTGAAAGCGCGCGCGACATCGCTGACCGCAACGCGTCGTGAACCTTTCAGGCGCTTGCGCAGGCGCAAGGCATGACCGATACCACCGATCCCCGCGATCAGCCCGTCGAGCGTGGCGCGGAACTGCCCGCGCACAACCCCGCGCAGCAGCAACAGGACTGCGCCAACCATCCAGACCGGCGCCGTGAGCAGCAACAGCAAACCGGGCATGTTCTTCACATAGGTCCACACGCCATTGCGCACGCCGTGAAACACCGCGAAGCGGCTGCCCCGGCCCGTTAAGGCCGACCCCGCATGACGCACGCGAGCGGCCGGCACGAACTGGCAGCGTTCGCCCCGCAACCGCAGGCGAAACGCAATGTCGATGTCTTCGTGGTAGCAGAAATACGCCTCGTCGAAGCCGCCCGCCTTGAGAAACACATCGCGGGGATAAAGCGCCGCAGCGCCGCACGGTGCGAAGCACTCGCCCTCCGCTGGCGCAGCGGACGCCGGATGGCCAAAGCCGCCGCGCCACGCATAGCCCCAGGCGAGATAACAATCCCCCGCGCCATCGAGCTTTGTGGGATCGTGCAGGCTGAATTGCAGCGAGGCGGCCATGCGATAGGCGGGGCGCGCCTCCACCGCGCGCATCAAGGCCGCCAGCCAATCCGGTTCCGCCTCGGCATCCGGGTTCAGCAACGCCAGCCAGCGCCCTTGACCGGCCCGCGCTCCCAGATTGTTGGCGGCTGCGAAACCAAGATTGCTGTCCTGCTTCAGGATAACGAAACCCGGCGGCGTCTCACCCAGACGCTCAAGCGAGCCGTCCGTCGAGGCGTTGTCGACGAGAACGACCTCGAAATCCGTAAAAGTCTGACGCGCCAGAGACACGATGCAGCCGCGCAGATAGTCCCCCGCATTGTAGTTCACGACCACAACGGTGACGGCCGGCCCCGGCGGCTGCGCGCTCATTCAGGGCGTCACAGGATAGACTGGCCGGTGGCTTTCCAGTCTTTCATGAAAGCGTCGAGGCCAGCATCCGTCAGGATATGCTTGTATAGTGACTGGAACACCTTGGCCGGTATGGTGGCGCAATCGGCGCCCGCGAGCGCCGAATCCTTCACATGGTTCGGCGTACGCACCGACGCGGCGAGGATGCGCGTCGTGAACCCGTAATTGTCGTAAACTTCGCGAATCTCGCGGATCAGCTCCATGCCGTCGATGCCCGCGTCATCGAGACGGCCGATGAAAGGCGAGATGAAATAGGCGCCCGCCTTTGCCGCGAGCAGCGCCTGCACCGCGGAAAAGCACAGCGTGACGTTGACCTTGATACCTTCCGAGGTCAGCTCACGGCACGCTTTCAACCCGTTCTCCGTCAACGGCAGTTTCACCACGACGTTCGGCGCGATGGCGGCGAGATAGC
The DNA here is from genome assembly GCA_964550535.1 of uncultured Rhizobium sp. Classification (GTDB taxonomy): domain Bacteria; phylum Pseudomonadota; class Alphaproteobacteria; order Caulobacterales; family Hyphomonadaceae; genus UBA7672. The sequence continues at coordinate 45,835 of CAZJZQ010000006.1, read as the reverse complement.
GTCCCTCAGCCAGCATCCCGTCAACATCCGTCGCCACCGCTTCGGCGCTGACCGGACCGGGGATGATCGAGCAGATTTCAGCGATGGCGTCCTTCATCGAGCGGCCGCTCTTGGCGATCAGCGAGGGGTTGGTGGTGACGCCGTCGATCAGACCGCTCGCGGCCGCTGCACGCAATTCCGCGACGTCTGCTGAATCGATGAAGATTTCCATCCTGGTTCACTCCCGTTGCTCATGTCCGCCCCGCGCGCCGCGCCAAGGGAACAGGCCGGGTTGTCGCGCTCCCATGGCGGAAGGCAAGCAAATTCTGACGGACCGGCAGTTATGACGCCGGCGCCGACTGCGCCGCCATGCTTGCGGCGGCCAGACCGGTCGCCTCGAACATCTCGCGCGACCACACGGCCGTCTGCCCCAGAATCGCCGCCCTGCCCTTGGCCGCCAGGCGGTCCCGCAGATTGGCCGACATGGACAACGTCCGCAGCTTGGCCGCCGCATCGACGGGATCGGGCTCGGCCCAGATCTGATCGGGATTGCGATAGACGCCATACTGGTCGGCTACCGGAATCAGCCGATAGCGGATCGTCAGCTCCGGAATCGCCGTCATGTAGTCCATATTGCCGGACCAGCCCGTGGCCAGCGCGGGCACGCCCAGCAGGAACGCCTCCGCGAGCGTCAGACCGTATCCCTCGGACCGGTGGGGCGACAGCAGCACATCCGCGCTGGCGATCAGCGAGCGCACCCCCTCGGCTGACAGCGTCTCCGTAAGCACCGAGATGTCGCGCCGGTGGCCGACCGCCTTGTCGGCGTAACGACGGAAACGCGGATGCGCCCCGCTCGCCTGCACCTTGATCACCAGCCGGTTGCGATCCGACTCTTCCGGAAACGCCCGCAGATATATCTCGATGGCGCCGATCAGATTCTTGCGCGCGGCGCTGGAATTGAGATCACCCGTCGCGAGCACACAGAACGCATCGGCAGGCATGCCGAAGGCCGCCCGGTCACGCCGTGCTGTCACCGTGTTCAGCGCCACGGGATGCGGCATGATGCGGACGGGGCGCCCGACGCCCGAAGCGATCGCCGCGCCGGCCGTGAAGGCGCTGGGCGTCCAGATTTCGTCAAAGGCCCGTGCGGCGCGGATCCAGAAGTCCGGCATGCGCGGCAACTCCCACGCCCAGTAAGCGATGCGCTTCCGGCCGCGCCACGCGCCCGGAGCAGTGCAAGCCAGCGCGAGCAGCGCTTCTGGCGCGTTCACATGGACGATCCACGCGCCGCCGCCTTCCTCGGCAGGAAGGTCCGACATGTCGCCAATGCCGCGCGCGAAGGTCGTCGCCAGATCGTGCGCGACCGGCGCCATTCCAGCAGCCCCGATCCCGGCAAGCGTCAACCGCGCCGCCTCGGACACGCCCTTTGTCCCCGACAGCAGCCCCGAGACGATGATGGGACCGGGACGCCACGGCGGTTCAGGCGACGCCAGCGCAGCGCCAACCCTTTGTTCGGCGATACCCAGCAATACGGGACGCGCCAGTCCGCGCAGCGGCACGGGCGCTACGGCGCGCCAGACATGGCGAGCCGAACGCAACGCCCGGTTGATGGCGTGGCTGTTTGGCATACTTCTCCCAAGCATGACTGCACCATGGACAGCCGGGCCAACTTACCCGCGTCAAGTCAAGTTGCAATTTGCGAAGGTCAGATCAGGCGCTCTTCGCCTGGACGGCCAGACCGGCCCGCACGCCAAGATCCGCGCCCTGCGCCAGCAGCGTCATCAGCGACGCCGGCGGGACAGGCCGGGACAGCAGGAACCCCTGCGCCTCATGCACCCCCAGCGATTCGAGCAGCCGCCACATCTCCAGCGTCTCGACGCCCTCAGCCACCACGTTGAGGCCGATATCCTGCGCCAGCCGCACGCTCTCTTCGAGGCATCTGCGAGCGTAGGCTTCCTCCAGCGCATGCCGCGTCAGCAGGGCGTCGATCTTCACCTCAGAGAACGGATACATGCCCAACCGGTCGAGGTTGGCGTGACCCGCACCGAAATCGTCGATCGCCAGACCGAAGCCCAGCGCCCGCAGCCGCTCCATCACCGTCCGCGCGTTGGGACCGTACTGCTCCGGCCGCCCGTCCGTGACTTCCAGCGTAACGCTGGAGCAGGACAGGCCCTGCGCCTCCACGGCGCCCGCCATAACATCGGGAAAATCCGTACGCTCCAGCGATACCGGACTGATATTGATAGACACCGGCAGCTGCTGCCCGTCGAGCACGAAGCCCGCAGCATAGCGCGCCACTGCGCACGTCATCGCAAACGTCAGCGCATCGATCCGGCTGTTGCGTTCAGCCAGCGCGACATAAGGCGCCGGGCTCGCATACTGCGCCTGCGGCGTCGCGATCCGCGCCAGCGCCTCGGCGCCGGAGATACGTCCATCCGCCATCCGCACTTTCGGCTGGAAGAAAGGATGCAGCCCGCCCTGACTGATCGCCGCCTCAAGCAGGCTCGGCATCGCCGCCGGCGCCGCCTCGCCACGCGCAGCAGCGCCGCCGCCGCTCACCAGACGCCGCAGATCATCCAGCCGCAGCGGTTTGCGCAGCGGCCCCTCGATGGACAACCCCTGATGCCGCGCCAGGCGCACCATGCCATCCATCGCCGGATCGGTTTCGCCGCACACTGCAATCACGCGCCCGGCGTAACGCCGCTCGGCCAGCATTCGGATGAGAAACGCACCTTCATGCGCAGGCCGGTCGAGATCGCACAGCACCATGTCCGCCCCGTCAGCCGCGATCCGCGCCAGCGCAGCATCGCAGCCAGCAGCGTGACCGACCGCCCCCGCTCCGGCTTCGCGCAGCATGTCCGCCGCGAGACGCGCGAAGTCGGGATCGCGATTGACGACAAGAGCGGTTCGGCTGGTCACAAAAGCTTCCCGGAAGGCCTGATTCTCCAAGCTCCAGCGTCGCTTCAAAACCTGTTCAAACTGCTAACCGGATGTCTGAAATCATTTACCGGCAGCCGGTTTTTCCTGCCGTTCGGCCAATATCCCCTGGAAAAGCGGCGCTACGTAAAGCTCCACCGCATTCTCCGCGGAAGCCCCGGAAGCCCAGCGCGACAGTTCCTCGGCGGAGCTGACCTGCGAGAGCAGCACCTGCCCCGCGATTCGCGGATCGCACGGCCGCACCGACCCGTCGATCACGCCATCCGCCACCATATCGGCGAAGCGCTGGGCCAGACCATCCGCCCGGCGCAGCATGGCGGTCCGCTTTTCCGGCTCCACGGCGGAAAGAACCGACGTCCGCAGCAAAGGCCCCGCCGATGTCTGCTGACGGGCCACCAAAGCTCCTACCGACGCGAAAGCCTGGTCCAGCCCCCTCGTCTCCCGCCCGATCGCGGCGCGTTGCGCTGTGGCGATCACGCTGTGCGTGCGCTCGAAGCACGCCGTCATCAGATCGTCCTTCGCATCGACATGGTGATAGAAGGATCCCTTCGTCACCTTCAGCCGCGCCGCGATCGCATCGACTGACGCGCCGCGATAACCTTGGGCGTTGATCAACTCGGTCGCGGCGATCAGGAAACTTTCAGCGGAGCGGCGCGCAGGCGCGGCCGGTCTCTCGACATCAAGGCGCAGCGGCGCGGGTGCATGGCCCGGAGCAGTCAGCCCATCAAGAAGGATGCTGAGAAAACGATTGGCCGCGCGCGCATGATCTTCTGGCTCGACATTGTCGAGCCAGAATACGGAGCGCACGAGCTGCGATTGCAGCATGTGCGCCCGTGTGTTTGCGGTGACCCGGTCAGCCGCCAGCTCCTCCGGCGTCGCCGCGACATTGCGCAGGATACGGAACAGTTGCGTATAGCGCGGCCAGACACGCGCCGAATGCGCATCCGTCAGCGTCCGCAGGTCACCGAACTGCATCATCGGCGGGGCCTCGCTCACCTTGATGCGACGGCGCAGGTCGAAGAAACCGCGCACCAGCAGACCGATACGCTCCCGTGGCGATGCGCCATCGCGCGCCGCTTTGATGGAAAGCTGGCTCAGCACATCTATGCTGCGCAGAAAGCCTTCCGCGGCGAGATCTTCCTTGCGCGTGAAATAATGGCGCAGGCTGGTGACGTTAAGATCCACCATCTCGGCCACATCGGCCAGCGTGGCGCCCTTCACTCCCATGCGGTTGAAAACCTGCACAGCGCTATGAAGGATCAGCTCACGCTTATCCGCATAACGCGGTGGCAAGGATTTTTTAGATCGGGCCTGGGACATCGAGTGATCTATGGCGAAGCTGCGCGCCCCCCGCGCCGGGCCTATATGCCTGCCCTGCGCCGGATCAGGCAAGCCAATCCGGCGCATAAGCAAATCTGTCACGCCCGCAATTCAGCGCCCGCGAGCACTGCATCTGGCGCTGCTTGCGCCTACTGCGCGATCCCGGCTGTGATACCCGGGCCATAGCTGGGCGTGCCGCCTTCGCGCTCGATCTTGCGTGCGCCGGCCAGAACGCCCGGCATGGCGTAATTGCCTTCATGACAGGCGTATTCGTAGAGATTGGCTTCGGTCTTCAGCGCCATCTCGCCACGCCATGGTTGCGAATACAGCGCCGGATCCTCGACCGTGAACTCGTAGAAGACCTCGCCCTCGGACCAGCGCGTGAAACGCTCCGTCACCTTGCCCTGGGGCGAGATCAGCGCGCCTTGCAGAGGATGCGGGTTCACGGTCTGAACGACCAGCGAGTCGCCTTCATACCAGCCAACGCTATCGCCCGCCCATTTCTGGATCGCATCGGGGCCGAACACCACTTCATCCGGACCCGCCACGATCGGGATGATGCGGACATCGTGGTTCATCTCAACGAGGATCATCACATAGGCCGGGGTCTGCACTACCTGATACGTGTTATTGTACATGCCATTGAGCATCACCGGCCCTGCTGATCCCGTGAAACTCATCAGGCAACGCTCTGCCAGGCCGCGCGCTTCCGGGTTGTCGAACGGACCGGCGGCCACGCGCCCGCCGCCGCCACGGCTCCGGCCGGCGCCAGCCTTGTAGGGAAGCTGGCCGTTCGCCGGCTCCACAATCCACGACGTGCGGTACTCGCCCTTCACGGTTCCAAGCTGCGAGCCAGGATCCACCCAGAACGCGTTGTATCCCCGGTCAGGATTGCGATCCTCGATCAGTTGGGAAAGGTCGTTCGGGTCCGTGCCTTCGCTGGCGCGGTCCTGGGCCAGCAGCATCTGGAAAGGATTGCGCTGCACGATGGCGGTCGCCTCCTCCTCTGTAACGACAAGCTGCTCGACACCGCGCGGCCGCGTCAGGCTGGTCACCGCCGTATTGCTCCAGAACCCCTGTAGGTCCGGCGCGCCCCACGCAGTGTGCGGCGTCACATAACCCGCGCTCGTCTCCCCCAGCGCCGGCGGCGCGCCCGACAGCAGAGCCACCGCGGCGGCGGCGCTGCAAAGCGCCGCCAGCAATCCTGTCTTGCGCGCCATTTTCATCCTCCTGCGGAACAACCTGAATAGTTTACGGAGCAATCGCTCTGTAAGTAAGCCAGTGTGGCGCTACGGCCAAGCCCCGCACCGCATCACACACGAAAATTTTGCCGCGCTTCACGCTCCCGCAAAAAAATCCCCGCCGGTGAGAGCCGGCGGGGATGAGCGCGTGATGCCCGGGGAGGGCTTTCACCTTTTTCCTAGAAGCGTTTTGTGACGCTCAGTTCGAGATGGCGCCCGCGCGGGTTGCCGACACCGGTATAGTAGGAGTTGCGGGTCTGGTACCGCATGGGGTCCTCGTCGGTGACGTTGAGGAGCGATGCGCGGAACTCCATGTCCTCGACCCACGGCACATCGAGACGATAGTGCAGGTCGAGATCCCAGTAGTCCTCCGGGAAAATCCCGAATTCCGAACTCGGCGCGGCCGCAGGAACGCCGCGCTCATCAGTGACGCCCTGGGTATAGTTGGCCTGCGCACGGAAGCTGTGCGGACCGAACCCGTAGCTGGTGAACAGGCTGCCGCGCAGTTCCGAGCTGAAATCGCCGGTCCGCGAAGCGTTGGAGAAACCAAGCCGGTCGCCGCCAAGGTCGAACTGCACGCCCTGAACGGTGTAGCCGCCCACTTCGTACTTGGTCACCTTGGTGGCGTTGAGGCCGGCGCGGAATTCGCCCGGTCCTATATCCGCACTGTAGTTCATCGAAAGATCGAAACCAGCGGTCGCGATCGACGGTCCGTTGACCTGATAGGTCAGGACGCGTGAGATCGATCCGATGGTCGATGTGTCCTGAATACAGCCTCCGGTATTGAACTCCAGGAACACCGCATGCGGCGCCGAGCAGTTCACCAGGCGGTTCAGACCCTGCACCGTTCCGGTTCCCACCGCCGTCAGGATCGTGTTCACCGATGTGGTGACGATCTGTTCGGTGATGTCGAAGTCGAAATAATCGAGGCTGGCCGAGAAGTAGCCGTTCTCGCCCGGCGCATCGTTCTCGAACAGAACGCCGATATTTTTCACAACCGCTTCTTCCGGTTTCAGGCCCGGCGTCGGCGTAATCAGCGTCGGGAAGAACGCCGTATAAGTCGCGATATAGGCCGATCCGGTCGTAGGCCCGCCGGCGCCCAGATCAGTCGGGGGCGGCGCGTAGTTGGTGCTGTAGGACGCCCGGAACGCCAGCGAGTCCGTCGCCTGCCATTTACCGGCCACCTTGTAGGTGTCGGCCGACAGACTGCCGTAGTCCTCGTGCCGCAGGGCGAGTTGCAGATCGAGGTTGTCGAGGACAGGAAGCTGGACCTCACCGAACAGCGACACCACTTGCCGATCCGAGTAGCTCGGAATCAGGTAGCCTGTCCCCCAATATGGTCCGGGATTGCCAATACAGCCCAGCTGGCCGGTGACCGGCGGCTGCTGCGGCGTGCTCGTCGGCGAACCCGGATCAGGCCACACGCAGTTCTGCTCGTTCAGTTCGCCATCCACGCCGTCGGCGTTGCTGGAGACACGCACTTCCTCCTGCCGCCACTGCCCGCCAGCGGCCCAGCCGATGGCACCGCCCGGCAGTTCGAACCACGGAATCTGACCAGAATAGAGAATGTCGAGGTTCAGATCGATTGTCTGCGTCTCGAAAGGTTTCTCGCCGTGCAGCCACTGGATCAGTCCCAGCGAATTCTCATACGCGGCGCCGCCATAGGACGGGTTGGCCGCGCCATTCACTTCGCTGGCCGACCAGGCGCTGGCGAACGGGTTCAGCCACTCGCACCCGCCAGTTCCCGGCGCCACGGTGGACGACTGGATGCCGATCGTCTGGTCGTACTGCAACCGCGCCGCGGCCAGGGCCGCGTTGTAGGCGGCGGTGCCCGCGGGGGTTGCAGGATAGTCCTGCGGCCGCGGCAGCGGTGCGTACACGGTAGGAACCTCGTCCACCGCTCCGCAATTCGGACCGCCATATCCGCGCAGGGCGTCCTGCACGCGCGACACGATGATGTCGCGGCGGTTGTTCACCGTCGTCGTCATGCCCGCCGTCAGGGCGTAGTCGTAGTTCACGCCGTTCAGGAAGCCGAGGGCGGAGTCTTCCGCGAACTCGCCTTTCAGACGGACGTTGCCGCCCCAGCGCTCGGACATGCGGGACTCGACCCGCGTCTTGCCACCCGAGACCGGGTTGCCGCCATAGCCGAACGGCTCCCAGAACAGGCCCGTCAACAACCGCCCCGTGGCGGGGTTCGCCGCGCCCGCGACGGTCGCGCCATACCGCGCCCGCAGCTGGTCATAGAACAGGTCGATATAAGGGTTCCGCACGCCGGCGTTCACCACCGGCACTTCGAACATGCAGTAATAACCGCTGAACGCGCAGATCCCGAGGGACGTCCCCGAAGCCGTTCCCCCTATCCCCCGGCTTTCGGGCGTCGGCGGTTGCGTCGGCGCCGCCCAAACCTCCGGCACGTCGGTTTTGGAGTACCCGATCTCCGCATGGAACTCCATCGTATCGGAAACATCAAAGTCCCCCGAAGCAAACAACCGGACGTTCGTCTGCTCATCGATGAAGTTATAGAAAGGGGTGTAGTAGTAGTAGCAGGTCGCGGAATTGTTCGGCTGCACGCCGCCCACCGCCGCGCAGCTCGCCGTATCGTAATCCCGCAGCGTCGTCGTTCCGCCATTGTAATGGAACGTGCCGGGGTTGGCTGCGAACTCGACATACTGCGTCGGGTTCACGTCCCATGGCAGCTGCCCGAAATCACGTGCCGTGAAATTCAACGGACTCTGGTGCGCATACATCGCCGAGAGGAGAATGTTGCCCCGATCGCCATTGAAGCCGACCAGCGCGCTCAGCTCGGTTTCTCCGTCCGAACCATCGATGATCTTGTGCTGCGCGGAAAGTTCGACACCATCGAAGTTGTCGCGTGTCACGAAGTTGATCACGCCGGCGACCGCGCCCGCGCCATACGTCACGCCCGCGCCGTCCTTCAGGATCTCGACGCGGCCAATGGCGTTCATCGGCAGGAAGCTGGTGTCAACGCTAGTCCTGTGCCCATTCAGCAGCGTCATCGTGCGCGCGGCGCCGAGGCCGCGCAGGTTCACGTTGGAAAAACCGGAAGCCGTCGACGCCAGGTTGATATCCGGCGCGCCGAAGGCTTCGCTGGATATCGCCAGGCCACGCGTAAATTCGACGATATTGGGCGAACCCTGCTCCGCCAGGTCTTCCGCCGTGAACACTTCCACCGGCGAAGGCGCATCCTCCGCCGCGCCCGCCAGCAGCGAGCCGATCACGACCACGCGGTCGGTCGATGCAGGCGCCCCCTCTTGTCCTGCCTGTTGCGGACCAGCGATCTGATCGACCTGCTGTGCATAGGCAGCCTGTCCGCCGAGTCCCGCGCCAAACGCAGCGAGCCCGGCGAGCATCGCATGACGCGACGCCCCCCTCCAGAATTGTCTCATGTTTCCCTCCACGATGCGGCTCTGACGGCCGCAATCCATCAAACCTGACGGAAGCGGGCCCTAATATCAATACCGAGCAATCGGTTTATTTTTTTGCGCGGCGCCAGTGCATCCGGCGGGCGCGGCACGTAAGATCAGGGTTCGTGAACTGCTTGACGGGGTGCGGGCTAACCTCGATCAAGCGGCACGGTGAACAAAAACGGGGGCAGATGTGAGCACCGCAACCAGAAAAGCGGCGGCTGGCCAGCAGCGCGCGCGCCGGACCAATGCGGAGCGCACGGCCGCAACGCGCGGCCAGATTCTGGACGCCTGTATCGCCATTCTCGTCGAAAAAGGCTTCGCCAGCCTGTCCAATTCGCTGATCGTGGAGCGGGCGAAGATCAGCAGCGGCGCCCTGATGCACCATTTCCCGAAGCGGTCGGACCTGCTCAAGGAACTGGTCGTCACCGGCTATTCCCGTTTATCCGCCTTCCGTGACGCCGAACTGGCCAAGCTCGAACCCGGCTTGCCCCGTTTTCGCGCCTTGATTGATCTGGCCTGGACCACCTCGCGCATGCCCGAGGGCATAGCCGTGAACGAAGTGCGGATCGGGGCGCGCAGCGATCCTGAAATCGCGCAGGCGACGCGCGCCATCCTCACCTTCATCGCCGATGATTATGGCCGCTTCGTCGGCCGGCTGGTGCGGCAAGCCGGACTGGAGCCAAATCCGGAAATGCAGGGGCTGTCCGCCGCGACCGCGATGGCGGTGCGCTCGCTCGCCATTGACCGCATCACCTACACGCGCGACCGGCTGGACACCAACGTGCTTCTGGCGCTGCGCTCGATGCGTGAAGATATCATATCGCGCCAGATCGGGCCGGACATGCGCGTTGATCCGGCCTCTCCTGCGGCCTCGCCCCTCGCCACGCCCCCGGCGCCCCCCCGGCGCCGCACGCGGGCATGAGCCGTTCGCATTTACAAGACGGCTGGCAGATCACGCGCGCGCAGCAAGGCGTTGGTTATGCCGGCTCAGCTCTTGGCGTCGATCGTCTGCGCCGTCGCTGGCGCCGCTGTCCGGGGCAGCATGTCACGAACCTTAGTGACCAGTTCTTCGGGAACGAACGGCTTGCTCAGGATATCCATCCCTTCCGACACCAGCTCACTCCTCACCGCCGTCTGCGCCGCATAGCCGGTGATGAATAACACGCCCAGCCCGGGATTGATGGTCCGCGCAATGTCGGCAAGCTGGCGCCCGTTGAGCCCCGGCAACCCCACATCGCTGACCATCAGATCGATACGCGGATTGCTGCGCAGCGCCGCCACAGCCTGTTCGGGTCCCTCAGCCTCGATCACCTTGTATTTCGCATCGCCGAGCAGATCGACGGTCAGCATGCGAACCTGCGGATCATCCTCGACGACAAGGATTGTCTGCCCGGCGCCTTCAACCGTTTCTGCGGGCGCGGCTGCGGGAGCCGGCGCACGCTCCGGCGCGCACGCCGGCAACAGCAGGGTCACCGTCGTGCCCTCGCCCGGCCTGCTCTCGATCCTGGCCGAACCGCCCGACTGGTTCACGAAGCCATATACCATCGACAGACCAAGACCCGTGCCCTGTCCCAGCGGCTTGGTCGTGAAGAACGGCTCGAACACGTTCTCTAAAACATCCGCCGGAATGCCGACGCCGGAATCCTTCACCGCCACCGCGATCATCGGCTCGCCATCAGCCTCCTCGCGGCGCGTCTCGATAGTCAGCACGCCGCCATCGGGCATGGCGTCGCGCGCATTGATCGCGAGATTGAGGATCGCCGACTCCAGCTGGCTCACATCCGTCAACGCCCACAAATCCTCGGTCCCGAAGCGCGTGACGATCTTCACATTCTCGCCCATGGCGCGGTCGAGCAGGATATCCATCGAGTTGATGCTTGCGTTGATATCCAGCGGCTTGATGTCCAGCATCTGCCGCCGCCCGAACGCCAGCAGGCGGGAGGTCAGCGACGCCGCCCGGTTTGCCGATATCTGCGCCGCCTCGATATATTTATCGGCCTCGTCATATTTCCTGGTGGCGATCCGGCGGCGCACCAGGTTGAGCGCGCCGATAATACCTGCCAGCATGTTGTTGAAGTCGTGCGCGATCCCGCCTGTCAGCTGGCCAATCGCCTCCATCTTCTGGGAATGCATCAGGGCTGCGCGCGCGGACTGCAACTCCTCGGTGGCCGCGCGGCGTTCCGTGACATCACGCGTGATCTTGGCGTAACCGCGCAGCTCCCCCCGTTCATCCATGATGGGGTCGATGATGACGTGCGCCCAGAAGCGCGAGCCATCCTTGCGCACGCGCTCGCCCTCAATCTCGTACCGTCCGTCCTCCAGCGCCGTCCGCAGCGCTCTCTCCGGCTCTCCCGCGGCGCGATCTTGCTCGGTATAGAATTCCGAGAAGTGGCGGCCGATGGCTTCACTGGCCTCATACCCTTTGATCCGCTTGGCTCCGGCGTTCCACGTCGTCACCTCGCCCTTCGCATCGATCATGTAGAGCGCGTAGTCGGTCACGCCTTCCACGAGAATGCGGAACTGCTCCAGCGCCTCGCGAGCCGATGTCCGTTCGTCGTCGAGTCTCTGCGCCTCATCCAGCATCAGCTGGCGGCGCACCAGCGCCCTCAGGCGCAACCGCAGCAACTCGGGGTCCGCTGTCGTCTCCACCACATCGTCCGCCCCGGCCGCAAAGGCCGGCTTCGACGCTTTCCCGCCGACGCCAACGACCAGGAAGGGTTGACGCGCATCGTTTCGGCGCGCGCCCGAGTCCCGCAACGCCGCGAAACGGCCACAGGCGTCCACCCCGTCGAACTTGCTGTCGAGAAGATTGATGACGACGCAGTCGATCGTCATTCCCGCCGCATGCGTCTCGGCCTTCACCAAGTCATCGAATGATGAAACCACATAGCCTTCGCGTGACAGCGCCTCTTCCAGTTGCAGGCGCTTCGTTGCGCTGGAATCGATCAGCATGATCTGCCCGCGCCGGAACTGCACGCCCGGTTCACGGCGGATATGCCTGCGGCTTCGCAACAACGCATGGATGCGCAGCAACAAAGGCTGCTGATCCCGCGACTTCTGGACATAGACGTCGGCGCCGCTTTCCAGGCCGGCGCGCTCGCCCATGCGCTCGTCGCTGGTCATCAGAACGATAGGAACAGCGCGCGTCCGCTCGTTGAGGCGCAGCTGCCGCGTCAGTTCACGCCCGTCCATGTTGGGCAGCTGATAGTCCGCGACGATCAGGTCGGGCACGGCATCGTTCAACAGGTCCAGCGCGGCCTCCGCGCTGACCGCGCGCGAAACGAGATAGCCATGCGCCTCAAGCTTACGGCGAAGCTCCAGCGCCTGGACCTCTGAATCCTCCACCACAAGAATGCGGGGCACGCGGATGGCTGGCTCGATCACGACGCTCCCCCGGCAACGAGTTGCGTCAGACGCGCGGCGATCTGGTCCTGCGGCAGCGCGAGACTCACACCTTTCATGCGTATCGCGGCGGCCGGCATGCCGAACACCACCGCTGTCGATTCATCCTCCGCGATGGTGAAGGCGCCCGCCTCCTTCATCTCCAGCAGACCCCGCGCGCCGTCCTCGCCCATCCCGGTCAGCAGCACGCCGACAGCCTTGGGCCCCGCGATACGCGCCATCGACTGGAACAGCAGATTGGCCGCCGGGCGCTGGCTGGCCAGCGCCGGACCGGAGTGCAACCGCACGACGTTTCCCGCAGCAATCTCCAGATGCTGATCGCCCGGCGCGACATAGATCGTACCCGGCGCCGGTCTCTCCCCGTTTTCCGCCAGCTTTACCTTCAGCTGCGTCTGGCCTCCAAGCCAGTGCGCAAAACCTTCCATGAACGGCGCGCCCATGTGCTGCACCAGAAGGACCGGCGCCGGAAATGTCTTCGGCAAGGTGCCCAGCACCGCCGCCAGCGCGGGCGGACCGCCAGTGGACGCAGCGATGCCCACAAGGCCGGCCTGCACCTTGCCGTGCGACGCATGCCGCATCTGTTCCGCATCCTGCGTTTTCGTCAGCCCCATGCGGCGGCGGATCACCGATACCTGGCTCATGATGAAAAGCTGCGTGGCGATGGCGTCGGCGGCGTCCTCATATGCCTTCGCACCGGGGCCGGAGGGTTTCTCGACAACGCTCAGTGCGCCAGCCTTCAGCGCGTTCATGGCGATACCCAGCGTTGAATCGTGCACGCTGTCCGCAATCACCACGATAGGCGTCGGGTGCTGCGACATGATCTGGCGTGTGGCCTCCAGCCCATCCATGCCGGGCAGCCGGATATCCATCGACACCACATCGGGATTGACCTGCCCGATCGACTCCAGCGCCTCCTCCGCCGTCACGCACACGGCGGCAAGTTGCAGGCGCGGATCGCGGTCGATGATGTGACACAGCAGGGAGCGAACAGTGGGACTGTCTTCAACCAGCATCACCCGGACTGGCTGGGTTGCCTTCTGCGGCTTCACAACAGCTGTCCAATCGTGGTCAGCAGGTCGCGCTGATCGAACGTCTGTTTCACCAGATAGGCTTCCGCTCCCAGATCCATTCCCCGCCGCACGTCTTCCGGCGCCGCGCGGGACGTCATCATAATGACCGGAATTCTCGCGAGCTGCGGATCGGCCTTCAGCGCGCCCAGCAAACCGAACCCGTCCATGCGCGGCATTTCCACATCCGCCACGATCAGATCGACAGGCCGGACAGACAACCGCAGCCGGTTCAGCGCATCGACGCCATCCACCGCCAGCAGCACGTCATAGCCATTGGCTTCCAGGATGCTCTTCTCCAGCGTCCGCGTCGTGACCGAATCGTCCACCACCAGGATCATGCGGCGCTCAATCCGCGCGTCCGGACGCGGAGCCCGCTCCGCAGTCATCGCCAGCCCGCCCCGTGCATGGCGGCGCATGAGGGCTTCAGGATTGATGACAACCGCGACCTGATCGCGTTCCAGCTGGACCGCGCCCTGCACGAGTTCATCCACAGCCGGATGAGTAAGCGGAACGACCGTTGCAGTCCGTACGTCACTGAAAGCATCAAAACGGACGCCGAGGCGTTGATCGCCCTGGCGAAGCACGGCCACATTCACGAGACCCGACTCCTCGTTCAGCGGTCCCCCGGTGAGAACGCCATCAAGAGAAACGACCGGTACGAGAATTTGGTTCCCGTCCTTGTGCAATTTCAGCATCGGCCGGGCATCGACGATTTCGAACTCGGCCTCCCCGGCCTTTACGATCCGCTCCAGCGCGCGGGTCGGCAGCCCATAGACCTGTCCGCCCTCCATTGCCAACAGCACCGGTTGACGGGCCGCTGACACCGGGGTCGAGATCACGACTTCCGTTCCGGCCGGATAACGCCGCCGCATGGACGCGCCCCCGCCAGCACGCCGCGCGGCCTCGGCCACCACCGACAAACCCATCCCCCGGCCCGCCATGCGATCCACCTCGCCCGAGGTCGTGAACCCCGGCTCGAACACCAGCGCCAGCAACCGCTCGACGGACGACGCCTCTCCCTCGCGCCGCGGCGGCAAAAGTCCGCGCTGCTCGCCTGCCTCCTCGATCCTCCGCAGGTCCGGCCCGCGCCCGTCGTCGAAAACCGTCAGCTCCAGCCGCCCGGATCGCGCCTGCACGCTCAGCCCGACAACGCCAGCCTCCGGCTTGTCCGCCGCAACCCGCTCCATCGGCGCCTCAACGCCATGCGCCAGCGCGTTGCGCAAAAGATGGATCACCGGATCGCGCAACGACTGCAACAGCCCGCGATCCGCCTGCGTCTCCAGCCCATCGATGCGCACATCGACGCGTTTACCCATTTCGTCCGCAAGATCGCGCAGCATCACGTCCAGCCCCGCGAAAACCGTACCCGCCGGGACAAGCGCCACCCGCTCGATTTCCTCCCGCAAACGCTGCGCTGCATTCAAGGACGCGCGCGATGTATCGCGATGCTGCCGCGTCAACGATGCGAGCCCACGCGACACTGCCCGCGCTTCCTGTGCAAGCCGCGCGCGATCTCCACCCTTGCCCTCCAGAACCCGCGCCAGCGCATCAGCTCGCGCCTGTAACTCGCGCAGGCCCTGCGAGTCATCTTCCAGACGGTCAAGATCGGCCGACAACTCATACATCGCCACGGACAGCCGCTGCACCTGTCCGGCATTGACGCGCACATACTCCGCTTGCGGCTGTTCGGCGGCTGCGACCTCCACGGCCGTCTTACGGCTGTAAACTGCGGCGGTTTCCCGCTCCACCGCATCGAGATACCCGCGCACCTGCACCGAACCCGCCGGGTCCAGCTTTTCGGCGCCCGCCTCCATCGCATCGGCGAACAGCGCCTCCATCGCATGCGCCGCCTGCTCGATCTTCGGCAGATCGACAGCCCGCGCCGCCCCCTTCAGCGAGTGCGCGCGGCGAAAGATTTCGCGCAAATTGACCCCGGCGCCCGCCTGCATGCGCTCAACCGCCGTCGCAATCGCGTCGATATGTTCGCGGTACTCGACCTCGAACGCGGCAAGAAGCTGCTGACGGATGTCGGCCATACGCCTAGAGCCTGTAGCGGGCCGACAGGGACAACAGCGCTTCGGAAAGACCCGAGAGGTTCGCCGCCGCCTCGTTCAGCTGCCGCGTCCCCGCCGCCGTCTGCTGGCTGGCCTGACGGATATTTTGCAGCGCGCCCATCACCTGCTCGATGCCCAGCTGCTGCTGGTTGGTGGAGGCGACGATCTGCTGGAAGGTCAGAACGCTTTCCTGGAAGCGGTGCGTGATTTCGCCGATCGTGCGCTGCGTAACCTCGGTCTTCTCCTTGCCCGCAGCCGCGCGCTTCACGGCCTCCTCCGTCAGCATGACCGACATGTTGATGCCGCGCTGCACGTCGCCGAGAATCGCCCGCACCTGGCCGGTCGCGTCCTTGGCCTGATCCGCCAGCACCTTCATTTCCGACGCCACAACGGAGAAGCTGCGGCCGGATTCCCCCGCCGCCGCCGCCTCGATCGCCGCATTCAGCGCCAGCAAGTGCGAACGCTCGGAGATGTCGTTCACGGTCGAGATGATCTCGCCAATCGCCTGCGTTTTTTCGGATAGCGCCACGATATTCTGCGCCACGACTTCCGCCTGCTCGCGGATCGCGTCCATCGCCCTCGCCGTCTCGTCGACCGCGCGCTGGCCGTTCGCCGAGGTCTGCGCCGTCGCCTGCGCCGATGCGATCACTTCCTGCGCGCGCTTCGACACCTGGCTGCCGGCGTGCGTGATCTCGTCCACCGTCGCCGCCGTTTCCTGCACCGCGGCCAGCTGCTCCTCAACGCCCGCCGCCTGCTCCTGCGAGGAGGCGCGGATCTCGGAGATCGCGGTCCCGAGATTGTTGGTCGCCTCGCGGCTCTGCCCCGCCAGATCGCGCAGTCCCGCGACCATACCATTCAACGTCACGCCCAGCCTGCCAACCTCATCGCGCCCCGTAGCAGCCGGCTCGCCTGTCAGTTCGCCGCGCCCGACGCGCTCCACGAATCTCATGAAAGCCTGCAACGGCCCCACAATGGACTGGCGCAACGCATAGGTGATCAGCACCGCAATCGCGACCGCCGCCGCCAGTGCGATCAACGTCGAAATCCGGCTCTCGTTATACACCTCCTCGACACGCCGCTGTCCTGCGGTCACGCCTTCATTGGCGATCTCGCGCATCTGCGAGATCTGCTGCTGGAACTCTCCACGGCGCTGCACCAGTCCGATTTCAGCCAGTGACGCGTCCGCCGCGCGCCCCTCGCGGATCGCGCGGAACTGTTCGTCGCGCTGCGGCTGCGTGGAGCGCATGGTCTCATCTATCTCGCGCAACAATTCGCCATTGCGTCGCCACAGCGCGGCGCGGTCCGCCGACAGCGCGGTCGAGGCATAGTTATCCGCCAGCGCCGTTGCACGCTGAAGAGCCTCATTCATCTTGCGCACGCCGTTCTGATGCCCTTGCTCGGCGCGGCTGATATCGACACTCACGGACGACACAGCCGCCGCCTGACCAAGCCGCAACGCGTCCTGCGCCGCCGCCGATGCTTCGGATTGCCCCTCGAAGATCGCATTCAGCTCGCTGATCATCGCAAAGTCGCGTTCCACAACCTGGGACATGGTGTCCTGCACCCGGCCAACCTGGCTGAGGCCATAGAGCCCAAGTCCGGCCATCAGGAGGATGATCGCGGCGAAACCGAGAAGCAGGCGGTTACTGATCGACACGTTGGTCTCCTTCTTCCCGCCCGTGCGCAACACCAGACGTGAATTGATTGATGTCTAGGAGCGAAACGGCGCGCCCCTCCAGAATGTCCGGCTGCAATGCGCGGGCAAGGCCCGTTACAAATCCCTTGGCGTCCTGAGCGGGCGCCTCATCGGCGCCCAGCATGACAAGATGCGCCACCCGCACAGCCGCATCGACGCGCAACGCCACCGCAGGCGCGCCCCCGCGCAGAAGCACCACATGCCCGCCCGCCACTTTGCCGCCGCCGCCTGCGAGCCGCGCCAGATCGAACACGTGATAGAACACGCCGCTGCGTCCGACGACGCCCAGAAGCGCCGGATCAGACGCAGGCGCAGGGGCCGCATTTATATACGGCATGACCCGCAGCGCCTGCGCCAGCGGCACGCCATAGAGAGCGCCGCCCGCTTCACAGATCAGGCAGTTGATCGACGCCACCGCCGCCGGCGTTTTGCGGGGCCGCGCCAGGCGGCGCGCCCGCGCGCCCAGCACAGCGTGCCGTTTGCGCACCGACGCAGGGGTCGCCTCGCTCATGCAGCCGCTCCTAGCGTATCGATCAACGCGCGCACCGTTCCATAGAACTCGCCAGCCGACGCGCCCTGCCCTTCGCCGAGCAAATCCGACGGCGCCGCCGCCTGCGCCAGCCGCGCAGCGGTCAGCAATGATCGCCGCGCTTCGGTTGTACGCCCCAGCCCGAGCAACAGAACACCGAGCCGGTAATGCGCCAGCGTAAAGTTACGATCGAGATAAAGCGCGCGCCGCAACGCCGCCTCCGCCCCGCTGACGTCGTCCGAAACCTGACGCAGCACCGCGTCGTAGTATTGCAGCCGCGCCGACATCGGGTCCCGCGCCATCAGCGCCTGGCACCGCGTCTGCGCCTCTTCATAGGCGCCAGCGTCGGCCAGTTCCCTGACCCGGTCGAGTTCGTCCATCAGATCCAGGCCCGGCCGTGGCGCCGGCACGGGCTCCGCCGGACGCCACATGGACAGAGGCAGCGGCGGCACGACAGGAGGCGTATAAAGACGCGGCGCATAATCCGGCGTCGCCGGGCCCAGCGCCTGCGCAAACTCCGTCGGCAAGACAGCATCCACCAGCGATGGGTCCGCCGCCAGCGTCGCCTCGACATGCCCCAGCAGCAACGCCCCGTCCGGCGCCACACGCTTCGCCAACGCCTGCGCCACCGCCACGGCCTGCTGCGTCGAAAAATAGATCAGCACATTGCGGCACAGGATCAGGTCGAACCCGCTCCACTCGATCGGCGGCGTATCCGAAAGAAGAGCCAGCAGGTTCTGGCGCTCGAACCGCACCATCGAACGGTAGCAGTCCTTCAACGTCCATCCAGCGCCGTTCTTGTCGAAATACCGCTGGCGGTCGCCGGGCCCCATCGTGCGCAACGCCCACGCCGAATAGCGGCCAACCCGCGCCGCCGCGAGCGCCTTCTCGCTGATATCGCCGCCGATCAGCGCAATGCGCCACTGATTGGTCTCCTCCCCCAACAATTCGCGCAGAAGGATCGCCACCGAATAAGGCTCGGCGCCGTTAGAGCAACCAATGCTCCATATCCGCAACGTCCGCGTGCCGGCGCGGCGGCGGATCAGATCCGGCAAGATGGTTTGGCGCAGCGCCTCGAAATGATCGGGGTAGCGGAAGAAATAAGTCTCGCCGACAGTGATCGCATCTTCCAGAGCCCGCCACTCGCCGCCATCAGCCCGATCGAGCAGTTCGAGATAGGCCTCCAGCGACGACGCCCCGCAGGCCTGCATCCGCTCGCGCGCGCGTTCATAGAGCAGCTTGTCCTTGTCCGCGTAGTAGTAATGCCCCGTTTTTTCAATGACGGCGCGCTTCAGGCGTTCAAGGGCTGTTGCGTCCTTCATGATGCGTCCAGCGCATCCAGCCGCGCCTGCTCCAGATGGCGCAGATCATCCAGCCGCACCCGCTCCGCTTCCATCAGTATCCGGTCGCTCGCCAGCACATGGATCACCGGGCCGCCATCATCGATCTCGCCGCGCACGCAATCATTCAGGCTGCGCCCGGCTCCGCTCGCGCGAACGGAGCCATCGTCGAACCGGCGCAGGTCCTCCACCCGGTCAACCAGCAGGCCCATCAACTGCGAACCATCGCGCATCACCAGGATATGGCGGTAAATCGGATCGACATCCGCATCCGCGCCAAGGCCGAACAGTTTCGCGGCGTCCACCACCGCAACGGCCTCGCCGCCAAGATTCAGGAAACCCTCCAGCGTCGCCGGCATGCCCGGCGGCGCCGATAGCTCAGGCAGAGGCGCGACCTCGACAACGGCTTCCCGCTCCAGCGCGCAAAGCCGGTCGCCACAGCGAAAGACCAGAAACACGCCCAAGGCCTCTCCTCGCTCCGGTCGGTGGGGCCGTTGCACCCTTGGCCATACTGCTCAGATTTTACAGCGCGCTCGCCTTCTGATTGTCCCGCAATATCCCGCCACCCTTATTTTTGATGTAACACCGGGGCGCAGGGCGGAGCCGCTTTAACCCTACACCCCAATAACCCCGCGGCGCCCCGGGGCTTCCCTCAGGCGACAGCCAGGAAACGCCCCGGGGACCCGCGCACGACCGCGCAGCCCGCATTCAAAATGTCAGGAAAAATGGCGGGGCCGGGCGCAGGCTGGTGACGTTCAAAGCCAACCCCTTCGGCGACATCAGCCGGCGTCGCGCCCCTCGCCCCATGCTGTTAGACAGCGGCCCGGCGCTTTTGAGGATATGTTCGCGCGTGTCGCGCATACCTCTGGGGAAGAGTTTTCTCGGATCGCGCCTGGAGCATCGGGCATGAACGGTCAGCATACGCGACGCGTACACTCCATATGAACGCGCTACGCACGGCCAGGGCAGCAGATCGACACGCTTACCCAGCCGCTTTCGGCTAGATTTGCTCGTCATACAGTCCGTCCAGGGCTTGGATCGCTTCTTTCTTCAAGCTGATCATAGCCTTCAGCTTTTCAACCTGCGCAACGGTCGGCCCGTTATTGCCCTTTGCTTCCGCCAGTTGACGCTGTGCATCGGCGACTTGGCGGCGGGCGGCATCGACGATGCGCTGGTCAGCTTCACTCTCCCGGCGCATCGATGTCAGCTGCGCGCTCAACCGCGCCACCTCCATATCCAGGGCAGTTACGGCCGCCGCCTCGGCGCGAACCTGATCTTCCAGCGCATCAGCCTCACCCTGCGCAGCGGCGGCTGCGGCGTATTCCTGCACCGCAGCCGCCTCGATCTCACCGATACGTTTTTCAAGTTCGACAATCCGCTGCTTGAAATACTTGTCGCACGCCAGCGACGCCGAAAGGTTGTTCACGGCGTTGGGATCACAGACTTCCATATTCGCAGTCGCGCATCCCGGAACCGCGAGCAGCAAAAGCCCGCTCGCCATCGCGGCGGCGCGAGGGTGAAAGCGCATCAGACTTTCGCTCCCTCGACCATGCCTGAAAGGTTGCGCAGGGCGGAATCCAGTGCGCGATCTTCTGTCTGAAGCTGAACATAGACCGCCTTCAGTTGGTCCGCATCGGCCGGCGTCTTGGTGTTGTCGATTGCGGCCTTGAGCGAAACCAGTTGACCCTCAAGGCCTTTCTTCGCCGCGCCAAGCGCCTCCACATCCTTCATCATGTAGCCGACTTCCTTGGCGTACTGTTCACGCGAAACCTGGTTCCGGGCCCGCTTCTGCTGAAGCGAGGCCAGCGTCGCGCGGTGTTCCGTCACCAGCATCTCGGCGGCTGCGCGCGTCGCCTGAGCGTCGGTCAAATCCTGCTGCGCCGCCTGAAGTTTCGAATTCAGATTGTTTTCAGTATCGGCATAGACGCCCTGACGTTTCTGGGCATTGCCGCCCACGACATAGCCGAGGCCCGCGCCGAGCACAGCGCCGATCAGAAAGCCGTCTCCACAGTCCTTGTCGAGTAACGCCTCGGCGACAAGGCACCCCGCCACACCGCCCAGAAAGCCGCCGCCGACGGCGCCTTCCATCTGGTAGTTGGAGCCGGCATAGCTGTGAACCTGCGACTGGCTCTTCGACATTTTTGGATCGGCCTTGGGATTGGACAGCGTGGCCATCACATTGACCTGCTCGATCTGCGCTTTCGCCGCCTCAGCCTGGCGGCACGCTTCGTCAACCTCTCTCTTGTTCTTGTTGCCGCCGAAAAGACCTCCTGCAATCTGACAGGTTCCGCTCAGGATACCACCAATCCCCTGCGCCTGCGCGCCAGGCGCCGCCACAGCGGCCAGCGCACATCCCGCCAGAACCAGAGTCATATGCCTGCGCATGAGAGAACCCCCTTTTTTCTGCCAGCGTCCCGCCAGCAGCGACAGGTGAAGAGATAGCATCACCCCGGCCTTCCCGGAACAGCCCGGAAACATTCGTCAGACAGCGTCAGACGGATTTGCCGCCTGAAGGCGCCCCGCCCCCTACCGGCAGGCAGCCGCAAAATCCTCCGGCGGCGCTGTCGCAATCTGGTCAAGGTAATCCTGAAACCCCGGAGAGCGATTGACCGCGTAATCCTTCACCTGAGAGACGAACATGCACGCCATATTGGCAAGCGGAATGTCCGATCCGGACCGGTCATAGCGCGTTCGCAAGTCACCACTGACCTGTTTCAAGGCGTCGTTCAGAACCCGTTCGGGATAGTTGTCGGCCGCGTTAACAAGAGCCTGCGCATAGAAATCGCGTGTCATGCGGGCGACACCCTGTGCGTCCGCCAATTGCCGTTCAACTCCCGGCGCCGCGTCCGACCCCGCTGAACGGAGCTTCGCAAGCGAAATTTCCCGCCCCGTAATCTCCTTCATACTCAACCGGTAACTGCGCACCAGCAGCGCGCCATTGGCGATAGACGCCCGCGCCGTGCTGGCCTCGACCTCGGCGCGCTTGGCCATTTCCAGGTCGAATTTCCCCGCCTCGCGCGCGATCGCTTCCGCGGTCTCCAGATCGGTCATACGGCCAGCGATGCCGCGCAGGGCAGCTGCGGGATCATCGCCCATGGCCGCGCCGGTGCGCGGCTGGCGCAGGACGTCCCAGTCCTTCTCCATCGCCTCGAGCCGCTGATTGCTGGGGATCGCAGGAGCACCCAGCGCCAGACGAAAACCGGTGAAGCCCGGGGCGTAAGCTTTGCCCTCCGCGACATCATAATCAGGGAACTCCTCTCTCGCCGCCGAACGCAGGTCTTCAATGCGTGTGTTGCATGAACCGCCCTTCGCCATGGCTCCCCCTGGCTGGCCGTGCAGGCGTCCTCCGCGATTGAGTTGGAAAGGATCAAGAACAATCTCGGAAGCATTTCCGAGCATGTCGTGCAAACCGAGCGGATTAGGCAGCAGAACGCCGACCGATTGCAGATTTCCCCGGCAGGAGTCGTCGCTGTTGAACCACTCATGCTGCAACGGGTCCTGCATCGGATACGAGGCAGCCAAACGCTCTTCCACGGAAACAGTCACACCGCCCCGCGCCGCAAACTCCCACTCCGCCTCCGTCGGCAGGCGGACGCTTGCCGGCTCGTCAGCAACCCGCGGCAACCGCTCCCGCGCCTCGCTGTGGGAGAACCCGTATTCGCTGAGCCGCCGCGTGAACTCGATGGCGTCGAAGCGCGAGACCTGGTCAACAGGAATATTCTTCTCTTCGGCGGGCGCGGCGCAGCCATCGCCCATCACGGCGGCGTACTGGTTGGCCGTCACTTCGTACTTTCCGATATAGTACAGCCGCTCGGATGGGTCGTCGCCATCCGTAAAGGCGCCTACGATGGAACTCTGCCGCACCTGTTCCGTGATGGCGCGCATCGCTTCATCATCGCCCGCCACGCTGGTCTGCCCCAGCGGGACATTGACGTCGGCGAGCCAGTTCGACTCCGTCGGCGTCGCCACGGCGCGGAACACAAATCTGGATCCGCACGGCCCCTCGATCACCAGATCGCCCTCGGCTGGAGTGCGATTCCAGAAGCTTTCCGCCCACTCCCTGCCCGGCCCATTGACCTGCCGCCCAGACCCCGCTTCACCCCCACCGCATGCGCCCGCAAGCAGACCAGACACTAGGGCGGCGCCCAACCACGGATTATGCATGTTCCACCCCTTCGAGTTTTGATCTGCGCAGCGCCGGCGCAGCCACCGCCATCGCCGCCAGAAGCGCGGCAAGAAGCGTCGCAAAAGCAAACACTGGCCAGGCAAGCAGCGGCATGTCGCCCGCAGCAACAAATGGCAGGCCCGCGCGCGCGATTCCCGCATTCGCCATCAGAAGCCCGGCCGTGAACACCACAGAGGCCAGCAGCCAGCCAGCCACACCGATAATCAGCGCCCGGAAGACCAGCACCATACGCGCCTGCCCCCTGCTCAACCCGTCCAGCCTGAGAAGGCGCAAGGAAGGACGGAGCCTTTCAGCATCGGCCAGAAAGCTCGCGACCAGCGCAGCGGCGGCGCCCAGCATAACCGCCAGCGACACCATGGCCGCGACCGTGCGCGTGCTCGCTTCCACCGCATCGGCAAGCTCGGCATTGCCGAAGTCGCCGCGAACATCGACACCATCCTCCGCCAGTCTGTCCGCCAAGGGCTGCATGTCGGCCAGATTCCGCGCATAGAGCCGGAACCGGGGAAAGCCCGGCAGAGCGGAGGGCGGATCACCGTCCAGCCCGAACAGCGGGGACGCATAGCCCTGCCGCCAGAACCAGGCCTGAGACAGCACATCCTCATGCACGAGCGCGCCGTCCGAAGCCCAGCGCGAGCGCGGCGTTATCGCCGTGACTGTCATGGTCCAGCGGCTGAACTCTTCGTTCGGCTCCGGCCTGTAGCCGACAAGCCGCACCTTGTCGCCAGCCTCGACGCCGAGCGCCTGAGCAAGCGTATCGGTCAGCACAGTCTCGGCCGGTGCTGGCGGCGCAACGCCGGGTGGGAGCATCAGATCTCCAGGCCCCGAGGCAAGCAGCACACCATCAGTTCCTGTTGGATGCGCGTCTGACTCAAACACCAGTTCGGCTGCGTTCTCGAACGGATGCGGAGCCAGAAACCGCACCTGCGGATCCCGTCGCCACTTCGCGAACCATTCCGGGTCGCGCGTCGCCGAGTTCGCCGGATAGAGCCGCAGATTGTCCGGCGTCGACTCGAAATAAGCGCGCAGATCGCGGATAACGCCGGTCTGCAACGCGAACAAAAGCATTACCGGCGCAATCGCCCCCGCCATCAGGAATGCCTGGCAGATGGCGGGGACGCGCCAGTGCGCAATCTCCCGCAAGGCCAGCTTCAGGGGCAGACTCATGTTCAGCCTCGCGCCTCCGCCGTGACAAATGAGGTTGTCCGGCGCATGGCGCCTGCGCCGTCATCGCGGATTTCAGCCGCCGCGATGGCGAACCCGTAGCGCACGGCGAGATCGGGATCATGCGTTGCGATCACCACAGCCGCGCCCCTTTCCGCCGCACCGGCGAGCAACGCCATCACGCGCCCGGCATTGGCGGCGTCCAGCGAGGCTGTGGGCTCGTCCGCAATGATGACATCCGGATCATGCACCAGAGCGCAGGCGATACCGAGACGCTGTCTCTGACCTTGCGACAGCCGCCCAGGGGTTCTCTTCTCCAGCCCCGCCAGCCCAACTTCATCCAGAAAGCGTCGCAGCGCCGTCCTGTCCGGACGCTTTCCCGCGAGACTGGCGCGCGCGGCAAGAGCATCCATCGCACCGATGAAGGCGACGCCCTCGCCTGCATGCCGGATGCAGCCGAGAAAGCGGCTCCGCAACCTGTCGAACAGCTTGTCATCCATCCGCCGCCACGCCTCGGCCAGATCGTGTACGCCGCCGGAGCCAGGCGCCGCCGTGAACCGCGTGACCGCCCCCGGCTTCAACGCCAGGGACAGCAGACCAAGCAAGGTCGTCTTTCCCGACCCGCTCGGCCCCGTGAGAGCGATGCGTTGTCCTGCCCGCACATGAAAGCGTGGCGCCACCAGCCGGAAACCTGGCTCCTCTCCATCCGCGCCCGGAGGCCGCTCGAAGACACCGCCCTCAAGCGCAATCCGTTCGCCCCCCGCGAGCGTTGTCACGGCACCAGCTCCCACGGCACCGCATAGACCTCCTCGTCGCGGCTCGCGCCCGGTGACAGCTTGATCCACCCGCGCCGGTCATCGATCCAGCGGTTGAAGACAATGATGATGCCCTTGACGCGGTCGATAGAGGCGCGCCGGCTCGAAACGCTGACCCAATCTGACACTTTGAGCTTCATCAGATCTGTTTCCAGCGGCAGTCGCTTCATCCACACCGGCAGCATGTCCTTCATGCTGCTGTCTATGGTCAGATGGCACCGGTTGCCTCTGGATACGCATCCGCTGTTGGCAAGCGTAAAAGGGTCAATCGCACTTTGCGAAATCGCTTTCTTGAGCACTGCCATGACCTGCTCGCGGTTCGTATCGATATCCGCTTCCTCGATCTCCACCAAGGGTTGCAGCGCGGCCACGATATCATTCATCTGGTTACGCGACACCAGCAGAAAGGGCCTGAATGCAGTACCCCGCGTGGGCACGCTTGCGCTGTCCAGCGCACTATCCGCAACCCACCCCTTCACAACCGCCGGCGGAGATACACCGTCACGGCGCCCCAGCCACTCGATCCGCATCGCCTGAGTCGTGGCGTCGAGATCGCACAACACCCGATCCATGTCAGACAATTGCTGCCTGTTGCTGCAATTCTGTTCAAGCCGTCGCGCCGTTTGCTCATAGGTTTCGCTCGCCTTCAGTATCTGCCGGCTGATCGCGGCAATCGCGCCTGCGCCGAACTGCTGAACCGAGCCCCCCTCGACCTCCGCAAGACGATCCGGATTGCCGTCGGCCCTTCCCACGCGCTGGTGCTGGCGAATTGCATCCGCGTGCTCGTTTTTGCCGGCGGGTGTTTTCAGAAGCACGCTTACAATAGAGATGTTTTTAGTCTGCGCTTCGGCGGCGATGTGTTCCAGACTGAGCCCGGTTTCCGATAGGGGGTCCGCGCCTTCGCGCATACCTGCGTCAGTCACGAGGATGATCGTCTTTGCCTGAAACTTGTCCCAGCCCGGCAGTTTCAGCGCTTCCGCCAGGCCCGCCACCGCATCCTCCCGGAAGTCGGCGTTAGATGAGCCTGATTCCTTCAACGCCTTCACCTTGGCGTCGAACGCCGCCGCGTTGAAGGCTTCCTCCAGGGGATGGACGATCTGGGTAACATACTCGCGTGTCGCCGCCGCCTTCGTACTGTCGCGATAGGCGACCAGTCCGAAGCTGACATTCTTGCCATTGGGCGAGTTACGCATCTCGGCGGCGCCTTTGGCGACGGCGACGCGAATCTGCTCGATATACGGGCCCATCGATTTCGACGTATCGACGACGAACACGACCGCCTGACGAAAATCTTTCTCGTTCGACGGCTGAGGCGGCAAGGGAACAGACAGGGTTTCAAAAAAACGCGCAGGAATATCGCCAGATAACGTGGCGCTCCCACCCGTCACCGCGCTCACGATCGGCATGAAGGTGAATGCATCGATGCAGTCGGCGATGTTCGGTGGCTCCAGGCCAACGGCGCCGGCCGCCGCGGGCGCACGATCATTCGCCGCCTGCTCCACCAGCTTCCTGTAATTGGCGGCGCGCGCAGGATCTTTCGCTATCTTCGCCAGCGACGTCTGATCCTTGAAGAAGATCGCGCGCTCACGGTTCTGCCGCGTTGCCGGGCACAGAACCAGCAGGTGGTTCAACTCGATGCCGCTGTCAGCTGCGAGCCAACCTGTCTGGGCGCCCTTGGCCGTTGGCCCCACACCCAGCCACGTCTTGCCGCTACGATTGCGGCTGGCGAAAACGTAGAATGTCTCGAACGCCTTTGGTTTTGAAAGAACAGCACCGCCCGGTTCCTTGAGCAACTCCGCTCCAGGCTTGGCTACCACGCGCTTGAAGAGGCCGGGGACATTGTCGATTCGCTGCGGTTCAGCAAACGCGGCAGGTGCGGCCGCCGGCATGGCGGCGCAGGTGAGCGCCAAAGCGCCCAATGCATTGCGAAACCATTTCATTTTCACCTCCCTGCCTACTCAAGCCCACAAGCTTGTTTCACCCGGCCAACAAGCGACAATCCGATCTGCGCCGGTGTACGATAAGGACTGTTGGGGTTGTCGGCTTCCTGCTCCATCCATGCTTCAAACGGCTCAATCCGCGCGGGCGCTTCGGCCCAGCCGCCCTCGCAAGCCTTCGTGTAACGGTCGAGAGCCAGCGGGACAGCGCCGATATTTGTACTATCAGCCAGACAGACATTCATCGTTTGGGGCAATGACGGATTCGCGGCATCTGCGATCAGCATGTTGGCTGCGGCCAGGCCCATATCCGCAGCCCGGCGCATCAATGCGCCACCGCCTTCGCAGTTTCCGTTCGCCAGTTCGTCATTGGCCTCGTCAAAAATTTCCTCCGCCGTTTGCGTATCCTCGGGCGGGGACTCTTCGCCCTGCATCAAGACGTACGCGGCCACAGCCACGGCAAGCACAGCAAGCGCAATCAGCAGCCATACCCACCAGCGCGTCCACCAGTGTGACTCCTCGATTGGAAGCTCCTCTCTTATCGGGTCGATAACAACCGGAGGGTCCACCGGCGGCAGATCGATTGGCGGTGGCGGCAGAGGAGGAGGAAGTGGTGGTGTGACCACAGGCGGCGGCGGGGGCAATTGCTCCGGCTCTTCGATATCGCGTTCCAGCGGCATCGTGGCGCCCGACCACACCCACGCCACCGCGCCCTCGAAGCCGAGGGCCGGGCAGCTGATCTTGATCATGTCGTAAGGCTGGATGCGCCCGGCCCAGGTGCGCGGCAGCAGCAAGAGCAGAGGCCGTGTCCCCGGCTTCGTGCCAATCGCCACAGGCAGGTTGACAGTCGGCGGTTGCGGTCCCCACCCCTCGGCCGTCAACCACGGATCAGCGCCCGCACGCGAAACCACGAGGCCGGCCTTCATGCCGCGCTCAGGCGTCCTGACGTCGGCCACGCCGATCTCGACGAACTCCTGGCCCTCATCGTCGATATCGGAAAGTATGGTGAGCGCGACCTGGTTCACTTACTCGTCCTCATCCTCGATCTTCTTGATGATGGCCGAGAGCTTCGCATTCTGTTCCGCCGTCACCTTGCCGCCCTTGCCGCCGCGTGCGTTGTCCTCGGCCGCCTTGCGGATGCGTTCGATCCACGACAGGAAAAATACGCCGCGCTGTTCGGACAACTCACGCGGGTCCTCCGGAAGGTTTGGATAGGGCGCATGCGAAGCGGCTGGCTGGGGCCGGCGCACCCCGAGATAACCGACCGCATCATTGATAAGCATCGCCACCGTCATGCCGACACGATAGGCGATCTCGTCGGGACGCCCGCGCGCCCGCTCGATTTGCGAGACTGCCTCATCGATCGCGGCCTCAAGACCGGTCAACTCGGCATAACCGTTTATCTCGCCAACGATCGTTCCGACATGCTCCAGCGACAGGTTGAAACCGCTGGCCAGCGCCTCGTCCTTGGAGCGCTCGACCAGCCCATCGCGCCAGGCCTTCAGCGCATAAGCGCCGAAAGCGGGCCCGCGCCTCTGCGCCGAAGCGGCCCACCCTGCTCCGCCGGGACGCTGCGGCTGACCGGAACGTTTCGTGGTGAACTCCATGTAGTGTTTGCTGATCGTGGCCGGCCGCATCTGGAATTCAGCAATGAACGGGCCGAACATGTCCGGATTCTGGAACAGGTTCTCGATAACATCGTCCACTTTCGCAACGCGCTCGGCGATGCGCTTGGCGACGTCGGACGATTCGTTGAACTCCCGCATCGCATCGAGCAGGTGCTCCTGCAAACGCTTCTTGCGCGGCTCGATCTGCCGGACCTTGAGATCCATGTCGCACACCGGCGCCAGCGACCGCGCAAGACAGGTGATGCCCCCGTCATTCAATTCCAGAAGCGCCGCAAGCTTCGTCTCGGGATCGCCCACGTGATCACGCACCAAGGCATTGGCGAGGAAGGCCTCGCGAAACACTTCGCGTCGTTCCTTGAACTCATCGGCATGGTCAATCTCGGACGGCATCTCCGTCACGCCATTGTCCGATGTCGGCCATGGGCCGCTATACCTGATCACGCCGGGCTGGCGGAAACTGGTGTTGCGGAACAGGAAGGTGTTCTTGAATGTCTGCCCCGGCGTCCACTCCTTCGTCCACCCGGTATATTGGGCGAAATTGTTCTTGAACCGGTTCTGGACAGACGTGGCCGCATCGGCGCCGAGGTCCAGTTTGAACAGCATGTCGCTCTTCATCATCGTGAAGAACATCGACACGGTCGAAACTTCGGCGCGCTGTGCGGGTGTCGCCCCGTGTGTCCGGTAAATCCATTCCTTCACCAGGTCGGGCAGTTTCTTCACCTCGCCCTGACTGTCGTCGACCGCGAGCACAAGCGCGTTCGCCTCCAGATCATCGGCGTAGTTGTCGAACAGCACAGCTACCTTGCCGCGCAGATAGCAGTAAGCCCGCGCATTGTTGCGTGTCGGATCACGCAGGAATTTCGCCAGCGTGCTGTCCTCACGCGATTTTGCGCCAGGAAAGTCGAGCAGATCGGTGTGCTCCAGAAAGTCCCACGGACGTCCGTCCAGCGTCACACGCAACTCAGCGGCCAACGCAGTTACAACCGGACGCGGTAAATCCATGCGCGCGCCAGTATCCGCGGCCACAGGAGTCCTGAGGGCTTTCTGCGCCGCCACGCCCTCCAACGTATCGGCATAGGCTGCGTCCAAAGCATACAGCGTCTCTGCGTGCAGCACGCCATGCGAGCGGTCGAGAATCGACTCAATCGGCGCATATATCCATTTCGGGTGCTTCAGATCATCGAGCGCCGCCTTTAGCGTGCCATACAGCTCCGAAAATTCGCGCAGTTCGCCCCACAATGGCGACAGCGCCGTGGCGCGCGCTGCGGCGCCCAGATACGGGCCAGCGGCCTCCAGCGCGTCCCAGTAAGGTTCCGCTGCTGGTTTGCCGAGCGGGTGACGGTTCAGATGCTGCTCGATATAGTCACGCAGCTCATAGATTTCCTCGACTGCAAGCCCGGCCATTGGCTGCGGATTACGTGGCAGGCCAGCGATCTCGCGTGCATGGCGGTCAGGATCGAAACTGCGATCCGTCTCCCACTCTGCGCCTAACTCCATCAGGTGCGAGTTGCAGAGAATTTTTGCGACGTCCGCCTCACGCAGCGCCCGCAGGATGACGGGAAACCCTTTCGGCGCGATGTCCAGCGGCTGTGTAGAAAAGCGGGTGACAATCCCGGTGGTTTCTACACCTCCTTGCGGGTTCACCTTCTCCAGGAAGTTCAGCTTCTCGACGTCCCCTCCCCCGTTGAAGACAACCTTCACCGGATTGTCTTTCGGCGCGATGAAGCCGCCGACCATGTACGACTTGCCCGCCTGGCTGGCGCCGAACACCGCCACCGACATCGGACGCGACGCAGCCTGCGCCAGCCTGCGTCCGTCCACAGCATACTTGCGCAGCGATTTCGCTAACCCGGCGCGCTTCACACCAACCGCCGCCTCGTTGTCGGGATGATTCACCCACTGCAACGCCTGCAAGCTGGCGTCGGCCAGGGCCGTGCATTTCCTGGAGAGTTGCTTGTCCTTGTCCCTCAGCATGTTCTACCCCAGATGCTCGCCGCGTTTTGTGTCCAGCGCGCCCGTATCGAGCCAATAGCCCGTGCCGCCCTCGTCATTGATCCTCAACGTCTGCATACGCACCGGGACCTGGTCTTTTCTCAGGGACGACCCGCCCGCATCGACGGCCTCGGTCATCTTGAACGTCTCCATGAGAACATCCGCCACCGTCTTCTCGTCATTGCGCTCGGTTCCCGTAACTCCCCGGATTTCGCGCTTGAAAGACAGATTGACAGGCACATGCACTTTTCGCGCACCTGCCTCCTCCCGTTTGAGCTGCACCCACATCAGGGGCGTAGCCGGCCAACGCTCGATCGGCAGCTGACGGAAACCGAGGAAGAACGGGGCCTCCATCTCGATATTGAACTCGGCGTGATCATCTTCCAGCCGTGGATCATCGGGATCGAGATCGCTCTGCACCACATTCCTGTCCGGCAAATGATCACGCACCATCGCACCGATGAAGCGCGCTGTGGACCGCATGCGGATCTGCGACGACTTCATGTTGAAGCCCTCCGCATCCCCCTCGCAGGTGTGACACAGCATGGCCCCCACGATGGCCGTGGTCTTCGGATCGGCGATGAAGTTATCGAGCGAGCGGAACGGATACCACGGCCCTACCTCATAATCGTGCAGCGTGATGATCTGGTCCAGCGGCGCAGGCGCATTCGCCAGGATCAGCTCCTTCACAATCGGCAAACGCGACGGCCGGCCCGACAGGAGCAACACGTCGCAATCATAGGCCCGCACCACATCGCACAGATTCTCGATCATCGGGCGGATCACTGAATCGATGACGCCGCTCATCACCGGAACGTCGAACGTCACCGGCGTTCTCAGTACATCGAATCCGGCTGCGCCCGCTTGCACCGCCGCCTCTTCCAGATAACGGCGCGCCGCATGATCTTCCGGCTGCACAGCCGCCGAACCGCTGGCTGGCAAAAGATCGCCCAGCGCGAGCGTTTGCGACGCAGGCGGCCTGCGAAGATCGGCTTTCTCATACTTGCCCAGAAGACCCACCGCCGCCGGAACAATGAACTGGTTCACGAACAGCGAGCGCAATGTGCGCCTCGGCGTCGCGACCTCTTCGCGGTCCCCGCCGAACAGGTCAGCGAGCAGATTCGAAGCATTGGCGGCGCCCGTTCTTTCCAATTCCCGGCGCAGGGCCGGAAGCACGCACATTTCAGCGACAACCTTGACGATGTCATCGCCCGCCTGGCGGAAGCCTTCGCGGAAGACCTGGCGCGGCCATACAATTGATTGGCCCTGCACCTCGTGCTGCAGAATCATCAGGTCGGTTGTGCCGCCGCCAATGTCGATGCTGGCGATGCGAACAGCCGGGCCGGGATTGAAGGCCGGCGCGCCGTCATTCTCTTTGGCTTCCCGTCTGTCGCCCATCCGCCCACGTCCGATGATCGTGAACAGATCATGCGGCGTGCCGCGGAAACGGACATTGATCTCATTGTAGAGATACACGAGGTGCGTGCAGCTGGCCTCGTCCCAGTTCAGCGTGATCGCCGGCTTCCTGAAAGGGCGGTCCTGCGGCTCGGCGTCTTCAGCCTCAGCGGCGCTCTCGGGCCATCCCATCGTGCGCCACACCAGCGTCAGCGCGTTCTCGGCCAGCTTGCGCATGGCGCGCTGTTCCGCAATCGGCGTCGCCGTCGGCAGCGTCAGCACCAGACGGCGCAACACGCGCGGCAGGTCGCCATTGCGGCGCTGGCGCCGCGTGCCGATAGAGTTCATCTGGCAGATCACATGCAGCAGGATTTCCGACAGCATCAGCGTATAGATCGATGCGCGCGAAAACAGCGGCTGCAAGCCGACAGGGTTGTCGGGCCCGGCCAGACGGCCATCCTCGGACAGCCGGGCCACCATCGGCCCCTGCACGCGAGGCGCGGTGCGGCCCGGCGGACGCGGTGCGCCCGGATTATTGAACCAGGGCGAGATGCGCGCGCGGCTGTCCCACAGATAGCGCTTCGGGCTCGACATGCCCGTCACGCCTTCTGTGCCATCGGAGAAAGTCCCCAGACGCGCGGCCTCGGGCCCCACCCTCACCGGGCTGGGCCAGAAGAATGAATAGGGACGCGGCCGGTTGGATTCGCGCGCCAGGACGTCGAAGCCAAACGAAGCCGGGTAGAACTCCACCCTGCTCTCGAACGGCTCATTGTAGATCTGCGTCGGCCGGGTGAGATCACGCAGTTCGACGCGTTGTGCGGCCGTGATGTCGATGCGATCCTCGTCAGGGTGGCGCTCGACATACATGCCGCAGGTCCGGCTGTTTCCGACATCGATCATCAGATCAACATCGACACAGGCTTTCGGATCAAGCTTCAGCGCCTTCACCGTATCGACGAAACGGATTTTCGGCACGCGGCAGGCGGCGGCGATCGCATCCAGCAGCACCTGGTAGGCGCCCCAGTATTCGCCGAGATTTCCACCGCTCTCCGGGTCGTGCAGATCCTCGATCGTAATGCGCCGCTTGTCTGAGCGGCCGCGATTTACAAACGTCAGGAACGCCTCGCGCAGCCACATGCGCGGCCAACCCGAGCCAATGAAGCCCCGGTTGACGAGCGGATCGACCGCCAAAACGAAAACAGAGCCCTGCGGATCCGTGAGATCCGGTGCGGCGTAGGGCCCATCCTTGCGCCGAGGGACCAGCCGCGTGTCGAACGCGAAGACGATGCGATGCGTGTTCCCGTCCTTGTCCGGCTCCGGCAGCTTCACTGCCTGGACGCGAACCCAGTCCGTCGGGCCCTGTTCGAACTCCGGCATATTGAGGTTGGCGTTGTCTTTCAGCCGGAACCAGGGCGCGGGCAACCAGACACGGTCATATATGTCGAGCGCCTTGGCCGCCTTGATGTTGTAGGTTTCATGATCGTCGCGGATCACCTTCGGGCTCTCGCCTGGACCGGCCAGCGTCAGGCGGCGAAAGTTTTCGCCCGTTGCGTCGGCCACTTCCTGCACAACATGCAGTGTAAACATTTCGCGGGCCGGATCATCCGCTGACGCCGGTGTGATTTCGGCCCAGAACTCGCGCTCGACCTTCTTCTGTTCGAGCACGCTAATCTTCAACCCCAGATCCATCATCTGGATGCTGGAATTGGGAATGAGCCTCTCGGTCTCCCGCAGTTCGACGAGTTCTTTAAGCATCACCGCCCCTGGCCGCCTAGAATTCCTTGACCACGACCCGCTGGTCGTCCGTCACCACACCATCGAAGACTTCCACCTCGTCGCCGCGGCGGACTTCTACACGGAACGGCACAGGGCCCGGCTTGTACCACGGT
Source organism: uncultured Rhizobium sp. (assembly GCA_964550535.1). Lineage (GTDB taxonomy): Bacteria > Pseudomonadota > Alphaproteobacteria > Caulobacterales > Hyphomonadaceae > UBA7672. The sequence continues at coordinate 11,836 of CAZJZQ010000006.1, read as the reverse complement.
GTTGTATTCTGGTGAGAGACATACTTGTGCACCTTGACCTTGAAGCCAGAGCCGTCCGGCGCCTTGGCGAAGACGATATGCTCCACCGCACCCGTCGCCGTCGCTTCAGCTGCCGTTCTGTTTTTGTCGATGTCCAGTTCGCCGCCGCAGGCCTGCCTCTTGTCGAAGTAGATGCTTTCACTGCCGGGGCACACCACCGAAAGGTCCAGGTCAGCCAAATCGTCCCAGACCAGCGTAATCTCGACATCGCCTGTCTTGGCGCCCAGCGACTCACGCCGCTCGGCGAATTCATCCACGCAGTCCGGCGCCCGCAGCAACTGCGCCTCAAGCATGTCGATCTCCGCCTGGAGATCGTTCCCGCGCTCCCTGACCTCAATGATCGCTCCCGGGCACGACCGGGCGCCCGTCAGCCAGGTGATCCCGCACGGCGCCAGCAGCATGAAGAACAGCGTGGCGACCAGAAGCGCAAGCAGCAGCCACAACAACGGTGCGAACCAGTCGAAGGGGAAGTAAGACACGGCGACACGCTGCACGGGCGGGTCGCCAGGCGGCGTAACCGGCGGCGCGACGGGCGCCGCCGTCTCAACAGGCGGCGGCGCACGGCGGCGCGTGCGTTCGACATAGTCCTGTAACGGATTGGTCGGCGGCTCCGGCACATCCAGCCGCGTGCCCCAGTTCACAAGCACCGGACGGCCATCGACGGAATAGAGCGGCTCTTCCCCATCGGTCGACGTCGCGAACTCCAGCGCCGCCTCAACGAAGGCCCCAAGCCGCCTTTGCGGCGCGCGCGTGTCCTCCAGCAGCTGCTTCGCCACCGCCGTCAGGTTCGCATGTTCTTCCTTGAGGTTTTCAAGCAGCTTCGCATGCGCATCGGGCGGCAGGCTGGACGCCGGTACAGGCGCTTCCTCGCCCGGCGCGTACCAGTGGATCGATCCATCCACGCCTTGTACGGGCTCAGCAAACAGGCTGGCCCCGCCCTCCCCCCGCATGGTGGTGAGATAGGATTCCAGCTGATGCCAGGATTCCTGGGCCAACATGTCAGAGACGCTCAACCGTCTCAGGCCCTGAAAGCGGGTCTTTGCGAGAAGCCAGCGCTGCATGGCGGCTATTCCTGCTCCGCGGGGGTGCCCGCAGACGGAGTACAGGCCGAAGTATCAGCCGTGACCGTCACATTGTTCTCTTTCAACCATGTGACGAGAGCGTCAGAGCTGAGCGCATAGTTCATCCGGCTATGGTCATCTTCACGCCGAATAATATACGTGTTCACCCCGCTTACGCGGCCGCAACGGTCCATCAGAGGACCGCCGCTATTGCCTTTAGCGATCTGCGCGCTGTGAACGATGACATCCCCGCCCTGCGACGCCTGAACATGCGTAACCATTCCGCTGGAGGTCGAGGGATCCGGCATGTGAGTGAAATCACCTCGCGACAAGGCCTGATAGTTTGGATCCGTGTCCATGATGATGCCCGGAAAACCGGCGGCCACGATGGCCTGCATGCGCTCCGGCGTCGTCGCGAGCGACAGAACTTTCGGCGCTGATGCCCCCTGCAATCGCAGCAACGCGAAATCCCTCTGCCCGACCGGGCCATGGCCGGAACTCGCCTCCACGATCGCATCGGCCGGCTTGCCGATCGCCTTGTTGAGCACCTTTACGCGTGAGCCAAGAGGGACATCCGCGACATGCGCATTGGTCACAACGAGATCAGACGCGATAAAGAACCCCGTTCCCGAACCCTTGCCGGGTACATCGACCAGCACCACACCTTTGTCGACCGTATCGAGGAAAGCATTCTGGTTCTGCGACTGCGCGAGGTTTCCCGGTGCACCCGGCGCCGCCGGACTGGTAGGCGCGCTTTCGCTCAGTTCGGGCGGCATCACATTGTCGAGGTCTTCCTGCGTAGGTCCGCCCGGCGTGGGGGCGGTCAGGCGGTAACGTCCGTCAGCCTCGCAAACGCCCGACTGCACCAGCGCGCGCAACGTCCGCGCACGCTCTTCCAGCGCGGCGTTCGATTCCTCCAAGGCGCCCGGCGGCAACACATGTCCCGCAACCGCGGGGCGCGGATAAATCAGCACATTGGGGATCAGCAGCAGCAGGATCACTGCGGCGACAACACCGCTGGCGATCGCGGGCCCCAGCCAGGGACGATGCGGACGCGCCACGACAGGCGCACTAGGATCGCCAGCTGGGGCGGGCGTCTGGTCATTGCTCGGGCTGGTCATTGTGCGGCTCCGGCGGATGAAGTCGTCAGTTTCGTGGTGATTGCCTGTATCATGGCGGCTACCTGGCCTTGCAGTGTTCAGGAATGTTCTCGCCCGAAGCTTCCTGAATCGCATCGGCCAGCTTCGCGGCGTTGCGCGCCTCGAACACCCGGCCGCCTGTCGCATCGGCGATGCACTTACCGACAGCAACGTCGCCGCCCACCGTGATCACATGGATTTTCGTGTACGGATGCGACCGCTTCACTTGCTGCGCAGCCGCGCACGCATTGCCGCCGCAACTATCCTGTCCGTCCGAGACCACAACGATGTTTGCGGGTTGGTCCGCCGTACGCCCACCGCGCAGTTGCGACGCAGCCGAAGCAATGGCGGCCGCCAGATTTGTTCCACCGTCAGCCCGCATGCCATTGATCTGCGCCTCCATGCGAGAGCGGTCGGCGCCGGAATAACGGCCATAGGTTCTGGCGGATTGATTGCAGTTGCTGAACGACTGGAGAACGAAGCTCGCTTCTGAACGCGTACTTTTTGCGAGTTCCTTCAGAGCCTGCTTCGCATAATCAAGCCGCTGACGGGAGGGCTGGCAAACCAGCGCTTCCTGAAGTGCAGTGGAGCGATTCCACAATTGCTGCTGCTGCCAGCCATAGGCGCTGTTGGCCTGCCGCTGGACGGACTCAATCTCCAGCTCGCGCGCACGTGGTGTATCGAGACAAAACCTCATGCTTCCTGACAGGTCGACCGAGATCACAACCTCATCCGGCGGCAGGTCCGGACAGGGTTCCGGCGGCGGCGCGGGGGGCGCTGCTTCGGCGACCGGCGCGCAGCCGGGCGACCGCGCCAGATCGCGCTCAAGCGAGCGGATTTCATCGATAAGATTGTTGGACGGCAACGTCGTCTGCAAGATCGCGGGCTCGCAATGCCGGCCGAACAACCCGCGCAACAGAGCCAGGTCGCACGCATGCAGCGACATCATCGCCAGCACCAGCACGCCCAGCCCGAAAGCCGCCCATGCGCCGATGAAAAGCATCCGGTTGCGGCGCTCAACGCTTTCGGGCGTTGCGTCCTCAGGCTGCCTGGGTTCGATCTGTCCGCTCACTCTGGCTTGCTCCCCTCTTGCCCGCCCGGGGCCACCGGCAGCCCACGCAACAACACAACCGAACCGGAGACTTCGCCGCGAGCAACATGTGCGCCGCCCCGGAGCCGCTCGTCCCGCGCGCCTTCGCATGAGGTTATGGAGCCAGGCGCGGGTGCGCACAAATGACTGTAGCTGACGATTTGGTCCGCCAGGGCGCCGGGCGACGCCGCGATCACTGCCAATTCGGCATCAAAGCCCTCCGTGGCCGCATCGAAGGCATAAGCGCCCGTCAGACTGGCGCCAGGCGGCACACGCCCGCCCAGCACCGCAGGCGCCCCAGCCAGCGGTTCGATCTGCCCGGACGGTTCCAGCACGAGGAAGGTCACATCCGCCGGGCGTCCCGATCCATTCGTCAGCTTCGCGAAGACCACATGGCACCCGGCGAGTTCCAACCCGTCTGCGCCCGATCCCACCGACGCACGCCAGCCTGACGCGCCGGGCGGCAGACCGCCATCCGCCGCCAGCGCAAGACCGCCCCCGCATCCGCCCGGCGGCGCCCATGACGCCAGATCCAGCTTCAGCCCCGCCGCAATCTCCACGGAGGCCGCATCCGCAGTTTGGTTCGCAACGCGATGCAGCACGGCGCGCGTATCAAGTGGTCCTGCGAAAGGCTGCATCCGGCGCGCCATCAGCGTCGCGGCATAATCCAGCGGGCCGCCATGGCGGTCACGTGCGTCCGGCCACCTGTCCAGCAACGCCCCGTCAGCCGAAGCCGGAGCGACCCGCACATGCGCAGGACCCGCCAAGACCACGCGCCCGTATAATACCAGCGCCCGGCCTTCGCCCGCGGGATCATCCTGCCACAGCGACAGCACATCGCCTTCGGCAAGCCCGTCCAACGCGCCATACCCCAGCGTGATCTCCTGCGCGCCAGGTTCGAAACGCACCGGCCATGGCCCATCGAGTGCGGCGCTTCTGCGCGGCGCCAGCACCAGGGCGTCAAGATCCCCCTCGAACTGCGGCGGCGCCAGATTGCGGCGCAGCCACGGGAAAGCTTCGCCGTGAGCGGAAACGCCCGTCACGATCCGGTTTCTCAGATCGCGATACGTGACCACACCGGCGTCCGCCAGCGCAGCAGCGGCGTACATGGTCAGCACGGACTGGACGCGCTGGTCCGCCTCCGCCGCCCAGACCGGCCCCACAGACTGAAGCGCCGCACGGTTCGCCGGCGCCGCGTAGATCGCGGTTAACCGCCCGCGTACCGCCCCGGTTTCTCTCGCGCCCTCAGCCGTAAGCACCAGCTGCGTGCGCGGTGCAGGCTCTCCGCCACGCACGGAATCACCTGAATGACAGAAATCGCCGATGAACAGCACGTCCGCGCCTGTCGCCCGGATACGATCAAGCGCCAGTCCGATATCGTCATCGCTCAACGCTTCGCGGCCAAAGGCGAGGAAAATTTCGTCGAGCCCGTCCGCCTCTGACAGTGCATCGCCGTCCACCGCCTGTCCGCCATGGCCGGAGAGGTAAACCACTACCTGATCGCCTTCACCCGCCTGTGCGGCGGCTGCGGCCAGCGCCGTGAGAATGCCTGCACGCGACGCGGCCTCCAGCCCCTCGCCGCCGCCATCCAGCAGCCGCAGGATATCCCCCTCGGCAGCACCGCGAGCGAGCAGCGCCTGTTGCATGGCGAGAATGTCGTTGGGCGCCCCCTCCAGGATGGGACGTTGCAGGACTTCCGTGCGCGAAGCCGCGGCCAGCACGCCAAAAATGCGCGCATCGGCATGTCCGGGCGCAAACAGCATCAGGGAGCCAGCGGCAAACGCCGCCATGCCCGTTCTTGCTGCTTTGCAAATCCCCACGACCATCTTTCCCCCGGACGAAGCAGCTTACCGCTCCGGCCCCGGTGCGGAAAGAAACTTCAACCGCACAAGAAGCCCGGGTTGCGCATTGGATATGGTGAACTCGCCCTTGTGGGCCTTCATCACGCCCCGGACCTGCGCAAGACCCAGTCCCGTCCCGTTCGTGCTTGACTTAAGGTACATCCCCCCTGCTGTCACCGTCTTGATCGCATCGGGCGACATTCCAGCGCCATAGTCGCGCACGTCGATGACGGCGCCCGCGCCCTCGGGGAGAATGACGTCCACCTGCCCGCCTGCCGCGGAATGCTGAACCGCATTGCGGATCAGGTTGCCCAGGGCGCGCATGATCAGCGAACGGGAGCCCATGACGGACCCGTCTCCCTTTCCCGACATCGCGATCCGCACGCTTCGCGCCTCGGCGTCGGCGATATTGCCGTCGATCGCTTCCTCGACGATCTCGCGCAGGGAGAGTTGTTCGGCCCCCGAATAATCGCCCCGGTTTATATCGCGGTCAAAGCGGTACAGCTCCAGCCTTTCGGCCAGTCCCGTGTCCATACGCTTGGCGACGATCAGCATGCGGCGAAGACCCTGTGTCGTGGCGTCGTCGCGGCCGCCCGCCTCCGCGAGCAGCATGTTGCAGGAACTGATGATCTCGGTGACCGGCACGCGGTAATCGTGATCGAGAAAGCGATCCTGCGTGGAGATCAGACGCCCCCGCTCCTCGATCTCGTCCAGCATCCGGTTGATGTTCTGGCCGATAAGTCCCAGCGCATTGTCGTCGTCTGCGGGCACGCGCAGGCCAAGATTGCCTCCCGTCCTGATCTGTTCACATGCTGCATTCAGCTTGTGCACCCGCTTCCAGAACCGGCCCTGCGCCACCGCGAGCACGAGCCCCGACATCAGGACCATGGCGATCAGGGTCGACAGCGTCACAAAAGCGACCCGGCGATACAGCGGCCCGCTTCCCTCCACTTTCTGGAACACCAGCAGCCGCGCATCCGAACCCGGCCAGCGCCGCTCGCGCCCGGCATAATCCGCGCTCGCCGGCGGCTGTCCGCCGCCGGCGCCCACAACCGACGCCACACTGCGCAGCACGTAGTCGCCCTTGTCCTTGTCGCGGATATCAGCCGACACCAGTTGCGGCCACCACACCGGCTCCCCGCCGCCCGCGGGATACATCACATAGATGCTGTCGGGATCGATTTCAGCCTCAAGCGTGAACCGCTCGATGACCCCCGTCTCCATATCAGGCGGCCGCAGTGGAGAGCCGTTCAGCAACATGAACAGCACACGCGCCTCGGACGCATCCGGCGGCGCACCGGACAGCTTGTCGTAAACCTTCCCCACCCTTTCATCGGCTCTGCTGGCCGCATAAGCCCATGCGTCCTCGCGGATAAGCCAGTAAGCTCCCAGCCCGACCAGACCTGCCGTGACAACCACCAGAGCCAGCAGCGCCAGGAACAGCCCCGCCTGATTTAGCCTGAACGTGGCGCGCGGCGTCATGAAAGGCAGGAGAGGTCAACCATCCGCACCCCCTCATTGCGCACGCTCACGATCAGCCCGCCCATCGCGTCGGCCAGTTCGGACGGCGCCTGTCTCTTCAATTCACCGCGAAGACGCGACAGGGCCTGCGAGATGCAGTTCTCGCGAAACTCATCGAGCTGATAGCCATTGGCCGCCCAGGAATCACTCCAGCCCGCCCGCGCCAGCATCTGCCGTGTCACCGGCTTGCCGAGATGCATGATCAACAGCAACAGGATCTGGTACTGCCGGACGGAGAGATTGATGTCGCGATCACCGATCCGCACTTTCGGCGCGCGCGCATCGGCCATCAGCGGGCCGTTCTTGTAAACCTCGACCTTGCGGGTCCAGCCGCGCTTCTCGATCTCCGACCCGATGCGGGCGATCAATTCATCGTCCTCCACCGGCTTCACGATATAGGCGTCGGCGCGCACATCCGCGGCCACGCCTTCGCGCCGCTCGGCCGCAGCGCCGTGGCTGGTCAGGAATACAGCGATAGAACCCGCGCATGGTCCGCCGCCAGTACGGATTCGGCGCAAGACCTCGACGCCTTCCAGACCGGGCATTTCGCGGTCGAGCACGAGAATATCGAACGCCTCGTTTGAGGCGCGGTGCAGCGCCGTAACGCCATCCGCCGCCACCTCGACCCGGGCGCACCCGGCGCGCTCCAGAATTGCGCGGGCTCGCTGGGCGTGGATGTCCGTATCCTCGGCGATCAGCACCGACAGGCCGCGAAAATTTCCATACCAGGTCTCATACGGATCGTCCGGACCCGCCTGGCCAGCCTGCTTGATCTGATCTGCTGTTCCGCTGATGGACGCCATATGCCCTCGCACCCCCTGCCTGCCGCCAACCGCACGGCCTCCACCGCGCGCATTGTGGTAACACGCCCGCCCCGGCGGTTCATCTGACGCTATCTGACTTGCGCCGCAGGCGTCATCCGGATTCAAGCCGCGCGACAGCGCCGCACAGCCCTTACCCCCTGGCCTTACCCCCTGGCCGCCCACGAGGTTTCGAGCACGTCCTCGAACACCCAGGCCGCTCCGTTAAGGAACTGACGCGCATCACGCCAAGTCAGCAGATTGCTGCGCGACAGGTCCGAAAAACTGTCCGCATAGGCATGAACCAACGGAAACGCCTCCTTCGCCCGGCCCGCCCGCGCCAGCTCCCGGCCATAGCTGTAGCCCGCGGCCAGCTTCGCGCTTGCAAACTCCGGAGCATCCGGAAACGCCTCATAACCCTGCCGCAACATGACCAGCCCTTGCGGATCATCGCGCGCCGCCAGCATTTCACCCAGCGCGATACGCGCCTCCAGAAAGGCCAAACCCTGCTCGCCGGCCAACACGCCTTGCGCCGCCGCCACACCCTGCTGCAAGGCAAGCGCCTCGGCATGTTCGCCCGTGTCAAACAGCGCGCGGGCGAGATTTCCCGCTGACACAAGCAGATCGTGATTGGCCATGCGCTGGGGCGCGAACCCCGGCGCCTCAACGCCGATGCGCGGCTTGTCCGGGGCGTTGGCCCACGCCGCCTCCAGCCTCAACCGGTAAACATCCCGGAACAGGCTCAGCCCCCCGGCCCGCTCGCCGCGCGCAAATTTCAGCAGGGCGAGATTGTTGAGCGCTGCGGGCGGCGCCCCGTCAGCGCCCCATGTCGCGGTCACACTGGACAGCAGCGCCTCCGCGTCGTCATGGCGCTTCAGGCGTATCAGCAGATCCGAAAGCGATATGAGCGACGCCGTGACCAGATCCTGACTTCTGAATTTCTCGCCGGCCTTCTCGGCGGCGCGTACTTCCGCCAGCGCGGCGCGCACAACCTGCTCGGCTTCCTCGACACGCCCCTGACGCCCCAATGCGGCGGCCAGCCCGAGTTGGCTCACCGTAATCGGCAGCAAGCCTTCTGGCAGGCCGCCATAGACTGCCCGGCGTTGCGCCAGCACAGCGCGGTTGATCTCCTCGGCCTGCCCCGGATCGCCCCGATCAAGAAGCGCGGCGGCATGGTTGCTCAGCGGCGACAGCCGGGCTTCCGGATTCTCAACCGCCGGCAAAGCCTGCGCGATATCCAGCGCCTCCTGCCAGACCTTCTCCGCGCGCGGGTCGGCGAGTTCGTCCATTGCCGAACCGAGCGTGTTGAGCGCCATCAACGCCGGTTCCGACCTGGGCCCGAATGCTTCCGACGCCCAGCCAAAGGCTTCCTCCGATGTCTTCAGCGCTTCGCCATGGCGGCCAGCGTCAAGCTGGACCGACGCCAGCCCGGAGAGAGGATAAACCAGAAACCCATGCTGCTCCGGCGGCGCCGCGCGCAGCAGCCGCACGGACTCCAGGAAATACATCTCCGCCTCGGCCCGGCGCCCTTCTCCATATGCGGCGCGGCCCATATACATAGCCACCAGCGCCGGATCGTCTTGCTGCGCGTGTGCCGCCGGCGCCGCCGCAACAACGGCGCCCCACATCATGATAGCGGACAGCAGGCCCGATGATCGCTTCATTGCGCTTCTCAACCCCCAACACGGATTGCCCCTAGTTCGACAGGACCACGGTATAGGTATTGAGCGGTCCGTTATTCCTGACGACGACACGATAGCGGCTGGCGGACGTCGGCGTCCACCGGACGACAGCCTCATGTCCGGGCGATGTATCCTGCGCGATGAGAGCGTCGCGCGAGTCATAGACATAGATGTTCACATCCGTGTCCCCGTCGCCAAGCGCCGCGATGATCGCCGGCTTCCGCGCCTCGACGACAATATCGAACGACCACTTGCCATCCGGCGGCATGATCATGCGGTGCCCTGCCGCTCCGGGCGCCATGCTGGTGCGGACAATGCCCTTGTCCTTCTCCGCTTCCAGCGCCCCGATTTCCGCTCGCAGGACCGGATTCCCGCCCGCCATGCTGCGCGCTTCCGCCAGATAGTCCGCAAACGACGGAAACCGCGCCGGCGTCTCTGAAGGCGGCCCCGAAACCGCCCCGCCTGACACGACGCCGCCAAAATCCGTGGGCTTGATCTCCACGCCCCGGATCATGCGCGCCGCCACGATCATCGCGGAGACATCGCCAGTTTCGCGCGCGAACCGGGCCACGCCCTCCGCCATCATGATGCGATCAACAGCGCTTCCCTCAGCGCTGACGGGCCGCGGCGCGCCAGCCTGCTGGTTCTGCGCGGCCGCTGGCGCGCTCGCGATTCCGGACGCCGCCAGTACAAGCGCCAACGCCAACAGTCTGCGCCCCATCAGGCCAGCTCCCCTTGTCTCCGCTACGGACGCCGCCCGTTTCAAACGGCCCGTCCCCCAGCATCGGCGCACGCTCGCCCGGCCGCTGTTTGCAGGCAACTGACATTGCCTGACATTCAATCACCCGGCATCAGGGCGCTCATGGCTCGACCCCGACAAAGGTGAACGCGCCCCACAGGCGCGGATCGGCCAGCTCGCCTGTCCGGCGCAATTCAGACACCGCCGCCCGATAGCCGCGCAATGTGGATTGTCCGCCCGGCGCCATCACCCGTCCGATCAGCGTCGCCGTCGCCATGTCCTCGACCGCCCAGTGCGTGACCATGACGGCCTTCGCCCCGGCGGCGAAGAACGCCTGCGCCAGCGCCCCAACGCCATCGCTTTCCAGTTCGCCCGCCGAACCCGCCGTACTGCACGCCGACAACACCACAAGATCCGCAGTCAGCCGCAGCGCTGAAATTTCCGACGCCGCCAGAAAGCCGTCATCCGCCGGGCTCGCGGCGCCGCGCGGACTGGACAGCACCAGCCCCGGCTCCCCCGCCGCGCTGGCGCCCGGCTCATCCGCTTGCAAGGCGTGCGTGGCGAAAGCCAGAACCCGCGCGCCTTCAATCTCGCGCCGGTTCGTATCGCGCACCGCACTCTCCCGCGCCGCATCACCCGTCAGAAGAAAACTGCGCGCGGCGCCCGCATTGCGCGCGATTTCGGCCAGCTCCTTCGCTGCGCCCGGAAGCTCGGCCAGCGCGCCCAGCTCACGCGGATCGGCAAGGCCGCGCGCCGCTGGCCCCCGCCCCGGCTCCAGCCGTGGCGCGCCGACACCGGCAAAGGCCGGCCCGCCTCCGCTCCTCTGTCCGCTTCCCTGCTGACCGCCCCTCGACCGCAGGATTGCGAAACTCGCCACACTGGGCAGTTCCGCGATCGCATGGCGATCAATCAGGAAGCTTGCCTCCCCGCCAGACCCGGCTGGCGCATCGTCCACGACCAGCACCGGCATCGGCAACTGCCGCAACGCTCCGGCACGCGCGATATAGACAATCTCGCGCCCGGCCACAGCCTCAGCCACAGGCGCGAAGACATCCCTGTAAAGCTGGCGCGCCGTCTCCGTATCAAACCTCGCAGCCTCAGGCGCCGGACCAGCGACCGGCAGGCTGCGCCCGCGCACGTCCACGCCCGCGCCAAGGCTTCTGCGCACGCGATAGACCCGGTCCCTGATCTGCTCAGCCGTCGCCGCGCTGCGCCGCCATTCCACGCCATCGCGCGTGACAGCAAAGATATGCGTCGCGGCGCTCGCCGGTGCGACCAGCACCAGCGCCTCGTCATCCCGCAACAGCGCCTGCACCTCCGCAATGCTCAACGCCTCAGGCCGGTAGAGCAGCGCGAACTCCGGATCGGTGCGCGCGAGGTCCGCGTCCAGCACGGCGAGCTCCGCCAGCAGCCGGTTCTCCTCGTCCAGCAGATTGGCGCGCCATATCGCGAGATCCTGCTGCGGCGCCTCCGCGCTTGGACTGGCGCGCTCCTGACGCAACGCCGCCAGCCGTTCCGTCAGCATCCAGCGCGCCTCGATCAGATCCCCTGACGGCTGCCCCTTCCTCGTCTCCCGCAACGCCGCGATGCTGATCGATTCCGCGACCTCGGCGTTCACGATGTTCTGGGCCGCGCGAAACGCCGCAGCCCTCAGCTCATCCGGTGATTGCGCCCACCCCGGCGTCCCCGCCAGCAGAACCTGCGCCCCCGCCAGCAAGCCAACAACCAGCCCGCGTCCCCACGCGCCCCCCCGCGTCCCGTCCTGCCCCATCACCAGCCTCGCCAGTTCCCACCGCCCGCACGTCCTGCGCACCCCAACTATAGAGCCCCGAACCCGGCCGCCTACCCCGTAGGAAAGATGAAACGCATCCTGTCCAGCCATGATTGGGGTTACAGAAGCGCGCGGTTAGATGGGTGACAGATT
>CAZJZQ010000005.1:38570-55782 GCA_964550535.1 uncultured Rhizobium sp. | reverse complement strand
ACATCTATTCGATCGAGGATCTGGCGCAGCTGATCTACGACCTGAAGCAGATCAACCCGGAATGCCGCGTGTGCGTGAAACTGGTTTCGCGTTCGGGCGTGGGCACGATCGCGGCGGGCGTGGCGAAGGCGAAAGCCGACGTTATCCTGATCGCGGGCCATGTCGGCGGCACGGGCGCAAGCCCGCAATCGTCGATCAAGTTCGCGGGCCTGCCGTGGGAGATTGGCCTGGCCGAGGCGCACCACGTTCTGACGCTGAACAACCTGCGCGATCAGGTGACGCTGCGCACCGATGGCGGCCTGCGCACGGGCCGGGACATCGTGATGGCGGCGATGCTGGGCGCGGAAGAGTATGGCATCGGCACGGCCAGCCTGCTGGCCATGGGGTGCATCATGGTGCGCCAGTGCCATTCCAACACCTGCCCTGTCGGCGTCTGCACGCAGGACGAGCGCCTGCGCGCGAAGTTCACGGGGACTGCCGACAAGGTGGTGAACCTGATGACTTTCATCGCCGAGGAGGTTCGCGAAATCCTGGCGGAGCTGGGCTTCACGAAGCTTGACGACGTGGTGGGACGCACGGACCTGCTGGCGCAGGTGTCGCGTGGTTCGGCGATGCTGGACGACCTCGATCTTTCGCCGCTGCTGGTGCGCGCCGATCCCGAGGCGCGGGTGGAGTACAAGCCCACGCTGCGCAATGCGGTGCCCGAAGCGCTGGACGAGAGCTTCCTGCGCGATGGCGCGGCGTTCTTCGAGCGCGGCGAGAAAATGCAGCTCGACTATCATGTGCGGAACGTGCAGCGCGCCATCGGCACGCGGGCGTCGTCGCATATCGTGCGCAAGTTCGGCATGGACGGCCTGCCGGAAGACCGGCTGTGGGTGACGCTGGAAGGCTCCTGCGGCCAGTCGCTGGGCGCGTTCGGCGTGAAAGGCATGACGCTGGAAGTGATCGGCGACGCCAACGATTATGTCGGCAAGGGCCTGTCGGGCGCGACGATCATCATCAAGCCGCCGTCGACCGCGAAATACACCGCGCGCGACAACACCATCATCGGCAATACGGTGCTGTACGGCGCCACGTCGGGCAAGGTGTTCGCGGCGGGTCAGGCGGGCGAACGCTTCGCCGTGCGCAACTCGGGCGCGACGGTTGTGGTGGAGGGCTGCGGCTCCAACGGTTGCGAATACATGACCGGCGGAACGGCTGTAATCCTGGGCCCCATCGGCGCCAATTTCGGCGCGGGCATGACGGGCGGGATGGCGTTCATCTACGATCCGAAGAAGCACTTCGAATCCATGGTGAACCCGGAATCGTTGACGTGGTGCGGCATCGCCGTGGAGCACTGGCAGAACACGCTGAAAGCGCTGATCGAGGAGCATCATCGCCGCACCGGATCGGTGCATGCGAAAACGATCCTCGACAACTGGGCGCTGGAGCTGGGCAACTTCGTGCATGTGGTGCCGAAGGAAGTGATCAGCCGCCTGCCGGTTCCTCTGGAGCTGAAGGCGGCGGAGTAGGCGATGACGCTCTATCGCGGCTCCTGCCACTGTGGCGCGGTGCGCTTCGAGGTGGAGGGGCCGCTGGAGGCGTATCGTTGCGACTGTTCGCTGTGCCGGCGGCGCGGCGCGATCATGTCGAACGTGCACGAGACGAGGCTGCGGATCATGCAGGGCGAAGACGCGCTGGCGCTGTACCAGTGGAACACGCGCATTGCGAAGCATTACTTCTGCAGGACGTGCGGCATCTATCCATTCCATCGCAAGCGTTCGATGCCGGATCACTATGGGGTCAACCTTGCCTGTCTTGAAGACTTCGATTTGAAGGGCGCGGCGGTGCGCGATGCGGATGGCGCGGGCATGCCGATCGCCGATCCGGCGGCGCGGGCTGAATGGCCCGGGCCGCGCGCCTGACATGAAACAACCCGCGCCCGGTTGGACGCGGGTTGTTTTTTGGGCTGGCTTCAGCCCGGACTGATGACGGGATGACGCGGAGGCTCCGGATCAGGATCGTGTTTCTCTCCACGTGACACCACCACTGCGGCCGCGAGATCGCCCGTGACGTTGAGCGTGGTGCGGCACATGTCGAGGAAACGGTCGATTCCGAGGATGAGGCCAATTCCCTCCGGCGGCAGGCCCACCATGGCGAGGATGAGCGCCACAACAGGCAGCGATCCCGCAGGCACGCCCGCCGTGCCGATGCCGCCAAGGATCGAGACGAGCATCACCATCGCCTGTTGCCAAAGGTCCAGTTCAACGCCGAAAAACTGGGCCAGGAACAGGACGGTGACGCCCTCGAACAACGCAGTGCCGTTCTGGTTGGCGGTGGCGCCGATGGTGAGAACGAAACGCGAGACGCGCGGCGGCAGGTTGAGCTTTTCCTCCGCGACGCGCAGCGCGGTCGGCAGCGTGGCGTTGGAAGATGCGGTGGCGAAGGCCATCACCATCGCTTCCTGGATGCCCTTGAAGAAGGTGACCGGCGACATACCGCCCAGGGTCTTCACCGCGAGCGAATAGACGACGACCAGATGGATGCTGAGCGCCAGGATCACGACGCCCGCATAGGCGCCGAGGCGCAGAAGCAGATCCCAGCCGAACATCGACGACAGGTTGAACATGAAGCAGGCGACCGCGATGGGCGCGAGGCGGATTACCATGTTGATGAGCTTCATCGAGACCTCGAACAGGCCTTCGAGCGCACTCTTGAGCGTGGCGGCGCCGGACGACGAACGGGCCATGACGAGGCCGATGCCGATGAACAGCGAGAAAAACATCACGGCGAGGATGTCGTTGTTGGCGGCGGCCGCGATGACGTTGGAGGGCACAATATTGAGCAGCGCGCCCATGCCGGTTGGAGCGGCCTGCGACGTGGTGACAATCGCCGCAGCGCGTTCGCGCGAGTCATCCAGCATCTGCTGCGCGATGACGGGATCGACGCCGTCGCCGGGACGCAGAAGATTGACCAGAACGAGGCCGATGAGCACGGCGATGGCGGACACGGCGATGGTATAGACCAGCGTTTTCCAGCCAACGCGGCCAAGCGAGCGCAGATCGCCCATTTCCGCAATGCCCACCGCCAGCGCGGAGAACAGCAGCGGGATCACCAGCATGAAAAGGAGACGCAGGAAAAGCTGGCCTGCGGGACCAGTGATCCATGTCGTAACGAAGACGACCCACTCCGCACCGGGCGCGGTGACATAGACGATCAATCCGGCGACCAGTCCGAAGACAAAGCCGATCATCATCTGCATGTAGAGCGGCATGCCGCGCTTGCTGGTCTCAGTCATGGCGCTGGTATGGCAAGTCGCGGGCGTAGCAAGTCACGGGCATATCGCGCAATCCGGTTTGGGCGCCGGAGCGCCGTGTCTGAAACAACCAGCGCCCCTCCCGCCAGCAGGAGCCAGCGTGAGGAGCGCGGACGGGATGTCAACCGTTGGCGGTTGAGTTCGCACTGATTGGGGATGGATGGCCGTCTGCGCGCCGCTTTACCCTCTCCGGAAGGGCGACTTGACGGCGAAGGTGCGCTTGCCTTCGCTTTCCGCTGTCGAAGCGGGCGGCCCGGAGGGGACGGACTGGACGGAGAAGGATTCGGAGCCGTCCGGCGCCGGCGCGGTGAAGGCGGCGACGGGTTGATCCTTCGGCACGATTTCAAAACCGAGGAAGCCGAGCAGCGCGAGGAAACCAACGCCGGTGAGAATCGCGGTGACGATCACCTGAGTGAGAATGCGCAGCAGAAGGCCTTTGAACACCACCGCAGCGCCCACGGCCGCGACCGCGCTGCCGCCCAGACCGGCTGCGGAAGCCACTGCCGCCAGATCGAATCCCTCGCCAAACATCGCCCTGTCTCCCGTCCCTGTCGCGCCTTGCGGACCAGCCCGCCGGGCGCATTCCGGGCGGACCCTAACCCAGCTCGCGGCCAAGGTTAACCGCCCGTGTCAGGCGGGGGGTGGAGGAGTTTTGAGCGGATGGGCCGCGGGTCGCGCAGCGCGATGTTGCGCCGTCATTGGCCTGGCGGGTCAGAACTTGATTGCGGGCAAGCCGTTGAAGGCTTCGCGCAGGGAGCTGGCCCAGCTGTCGCTGATCTGGCGGAATTCCTTGTGGTCGTGCTCGATCCGCTGGGTGCGGGCGTGGAAGCTGTTTGTCGTGATGACGGCCAGATCGAGCGGCATGCCGACCGAGAGGTTGGACCGCAGCGTGGAATCCATACTGACCAGCACCGCCTTCACCGCCTCGTCGATCGAGGTGTCGGGGCGGATCACGCGGTCGAGGATCGGCTTGCCGTATTTGTGTTCGCCGATCTGGACATAGGGCGTGTCCTCGCCGGCCTCGATGAAGTTGCCGGCGGAGTAAACCTCGAACAGGCGCAGGTCGCCGTCCTTGCGCTGGCCCGCGACGATCAGCGTGGCGTCGGCGGCCGATCCCTGGGCTTCGATATGGGCGCGATCGCGGACCTGCATCTCCACCATGGCCTCCCCCACGAGCTGGGCGGCGCGGTAGATGGTTTCGCAGGTGAGGACGCTTTCGACGGACGGGTCCTTGAGACTGGCCTTCACGGCGGCTTCAATCTTGTTCACCACGCCCTGCGTGATGCCGAGATTGCCCGCCGCCATCAGCGTCACGACGCGCTGGCCCGGCTTCTCGAAGATGAACATCTTGCGGAAGCGCGCAATGTTGTCGACGCCCGCATTTGTGCGGGTGTCCGAAAGCAGCACAAGGCCCGCTTTCAGCTTCAAACCGACGCAATACGTCATATCAGCCCCGAATCTTTCGGCGTCCCGCCGACGTCGTTACTGTTGAGTTTGCGAGATGTCGACGGATGCCTCAAGTGTTTCGCCGCGCACGCCGCCAACACTTCCGCGAACAGGGGCCGCATCGGCCGCATCAAGGCCGCTGGCGAGGCGGATATAGTGTTCCGTGGGGCACAGGCGATTGGCCGGATCGAAGCCGATCCAGCCGATTTCGGGGACGTACGCCTCCGCCCAGGCGTGAGTTTCGGTGTGGTTCGCGTCAGGCACGAACAGATAGCCCACCACATAACGCGCGGGGACGCCGATGGATCGCGCGGCGGCGATGAAAATATGCGTGTGATCCTGGCAAACGCCCGCGCCGAGCTTCAGCGCCTGAGCGGCCGTGACGGAGGCGCTGGTCGCGCCGGGCCTGTAGTCCACTGCATCGCGCACCGCTTCGTTGAGGGCATGGAGACGTTGCAACGTGGTGACGCCGGCGGTGTTCTCGCCGAGCGCTTTCAGCCTTGCATCCGGCTGGGTGAGCGGAGTGGTGCGAAGATAAACGCCGGGACGAACCAGATCGCGGAGCCCGCGCAGCACGCCAGCGGCGTCGGAGGTTTCAATCTCGCCCCCGGCGACGATTTCGACGGCTTCGGTCGCTTCATTGCAAGTCCAGATGGATTCCCTGCCGCCAGTGGCGTTGGTGAGGAGAGCCGGCACATTCCGGCCGTTCACCGCGACTGACCAGGAGAGGACGCGCTGGCTGTCGAAGGTGGATGGATACAGGCGCAAGCGCAGCGCACACCGGTCGACCGGCGGCGCATAGGCGTAGGTGGTGATGTGGCGGACCGTCAGGCGCATGCGGCTCTCAAAAATAGTAGGCGCGGCTTATCTGGCCGGCCAGACGGCGCGTCGTGCCGATGGCTGACGATGTGAACTCGTGCAGACCGGACTGGAACAATTCCTCGACCTGTATGCGTTCGAGCCGGGCAACCATCGCGGCCGCGGTTTCCTGGCACTCATGGCGTTCGCCATAGAGACCCGCGAGATCATCGAGGAAACGCTGGATCGCGCTGTAGCAATAGTGGACCGAGCGCGGGAATATCGAGTTGAGGATCAGGAAGTCGGCGATGCCCCATGGGCTGTAGTCGCCCTTGTAAACATGGTGATAGGCGCGCAAGGCCGATGTGGCGCGCAGCACGCTGGTCCACTGGTGATAGTCGCGGCCGCCGCCGACCACGTCGGTTTCGGGCAGCAGGACATAGTATTTCACATCGAGCAGGCGCAGCGTCATGTCGGCGCGTTCGAGCAGGCCGCCGAGGCGCAGGAAGTAATAGCCGTCATTGCGCAGCAGCGAGATTTCCGACGCGCCACGGAAGGCGGCGGTGCGGTTTTTCGTCCACTCCAGCAGCGAGGGCAGCGAACGGCGCGCGGTTTCAGCGTCGATGTCGCCGAACTGGCGCCAGCCATCGTTGAGCGCTTCCCACATGTCCTGCGTCAGAGCGGTGCGGATGGCGCGGCCGTTGGCGCGCGCGGCGGCGAGGCAGGAGCGGATGGAGGACTGGTTGTCCTGGTCGATGAGCAGGCGGTGGATCACCTGCGCGGGGGCTATCTTTTCAGCCTCGACGATTTCGGGAGCGGAGCCGGAGGCGGCCGCGACCGACCGCCATTCCTCCACCTCGTTCGATCCGGGCAGCATGGCCATGCGGTGGCCCATCTCGATGAGGCGCACAGTCGCGTCGGCGCGCTCCATATAGCGGCCCATCCAGAAGAGGTTCTGTGCGGTGCGGCTCAGCATTGGATCAATCCGCCAGTATCCAGGTGTCTTTCACGCCGCCGCCCTGGGAGGAGTTCACAACCAGCGAGCCCTTCTTGAGGGCGACGCGGGTGAGGCCGCCGGGGGTGAGGCGCACCTCCTTGCCGACGAGGCAGTAGGGGCGGAAGTCGACATGGCGCGGCTCAACCCCCTGCTCCCCCACAATCGGCGCGCTTGAGAGAGCAAGCGTGGGCTGGGCGATGAATTCGGACGGGCTCGCCTTTATCTGCGCGCGAAAAGCGTCGATCTCCTTTTTTGTCGAGTGCGGGCCGATGAGCATGCCGTAGCCGCCCGATCCGTGGACGCGCTTCACCACGAGGTCCTTCAAATTGTCGAGGACGTATCTGAGGTCATCAGGATGCGCGCAGCGCCAGGTCTGCACATTTTCGAGGATGGGTTGTTCACCGAGATAGAAGCGGATCATATCCGGCACGAAAACGTAGATCGCCTTGTCGTCCGCGACGCCCGCGCCGGGGGCCGAGCACAGCGTGACGCCGCCCGAGCGATAGACGTCGAAAATACCGGGCACGCCGAGCAGCGAATCCGCGCGGAAGGCCAGCGGGTCGATATAGCTGTCATCGATGCGGCGGTAGATGACGTCCACACGTTGCGGGCCGCGCGTGGTGCGCATCCAGCACAGCCCGTCCTGCACGAAGAGATCCTGCGGCTCCACCAGTTCGATGCCCATCAGGTCGGCGAGGAAGGAATGTTCGTAATACGCCGAGTTGAGCGAGCCCGGCGTGAGCAGGACGACGGTGGGGTCATCCTCGCACTTGAGGGGAGCGACTTCCTGTAGCGTCTTTTTCAGCTGTACCGGATAGCTGTCGACATGCTCGACGAAGCCGGCCTGGAAAAGTTGCGGGAACATCCGCATCATGATCTCGCGGTTCTCCAGCATGTAGGAGACGCCGGAGGGCGTGCGGCAATTGTCTTCGAGCACCTGGAAGGCCGCGCCATCCGTGCGCACGACATCCACGCCGACAATGTGGCTATAGACCCTGCCCGGAGGATCGACGCCGACCATATCGGGCAGAAAGGCTTCGTTCTGATAGACGAGTTCCTCGGGGATGACGCCCGCGCGCAGGATCTCGCCACGATGATAGACGTCATAGAGGAATGCGTTCAGGGCGCGGCTGCGCTGCTTGATGCCGCGCGACAGGCGACGCCATTCCGAGGCGCCGAAGACACGGGGGATGAGGTCGAACGGGATGAGGCGTTCCGGGTCGCCGCCCTCGCCATAGACGGCGAAGGTGATGCCGATCTTGCGGAAGATCGCCTCCGCCTCGCTCTGGCGCAGCTTCAACAGGTCCACCCCTGTTGATCTGATCCACTCGTCCACCTTGCCATAGGGGGACCGGACCGAGCCGTCTTCTGCGTACATCTCGTTGAACATGCAGGACGAGTCGTAGCCGGACGGCTGCCCAGCGGAAAGGCGTCCGGCGGGGGCCGCTTGCCATAAGGCCGCCCCGCGCCCAAATTTTGGGCGCCGGTTTACGTGAATTCCGGCAAGGCCCTGCGGCTTAGCGAACCACCGGCTTCCAGCCGCCAAGGACGAATTCGGGGTCGCGGTAGCTGGCGATGGTGGCGGCGTCCTTTTCCCCGTCCAGCACGCGGACAACCGGATGCCGCTTCGACATATCCACGGGGCGGCCGTCCATATCCATCGTGTTGAACTCCCAGAAGCGGACGTTCGACCAGTCGAAGGCGGGCTGGGCCTCGACCGGGCCCCAGCCTTCGGGCGGGATGCCCTGGGTGCGGGTGTCGATCAGCACCATTTCGGCGTAAGGGAAGTTGGCGCCGGGCGCGCCCGCGGGACCGTTCTTCGGCAGGCGGGCGAAGACACCGGCGACTTTCCGTCCGCCCTGGTTGTCGATGTTGACGGTCCACGGCAGCGGCTTGTCGAGATAGATGAAGGTGGAGTCCACGAAGATGTTGCCGTGGCTGCCCTGGGGCGTGCGTGTCCAGGTGAAGGGTCCGACCGACTGGATCTCGCAACGCAGGCAGTACAGCGCGGCGTAGCCGAGGATGGTGTCGCCATCGCCCACGAGTTTCGAGTCCGCCATATAGAGCGTGCCATAGGTGGTGAGCGCGTCGCCCGATCCATTCAGCGTCATGCGGTCCGCGATGATGCGCTCGCCGCGCACCAGCAGCGCTTCGGCTTGTCCGATGAAGGTGTTGTTGATCGTGAAGGTTGAGAGCTGGATGTCGTTCGAGGCGTAAACCGAGAAAGCGGGACGCCGTGACGGCCCGCCGCGCGGCGGGTTGAACGCGCTGTTGTTGGGATAGCTCACCACGACCTTCTCGCGATCCTCGCCGCGCAGGATGAGGTTCGACTTGTCGCGCATGAAGACGAGTTCTTCATACGTGCCGTTGCGGATGAAAAGCTCGATGGGCTGTGCGGGCGCGTTGGGCACGAAGTCGATGGCGCCCTGAACAGTGTTGAAATCGCCGCTGCCGTCGGCGGCGATGACGAACCGTGCAGCATCGCGCGAGGGAGGCGCCGCCTTTGTGGTGAAACGCCATTCAGCCCCTTCGCCGAAGCCCTTGAAGCTCCCCTGCTCCGGCGTGAGAACCGAAGCGTCCATTTTCACGACATAGGTGCGGCCGTACTGAAGCTTGCCCTGGTGCGGATAGATGGTGGCCCTGGTTTCGCGCACGATGATCGGGAAGAAGTGAAATTCCGTGCCGCCGATGGTGTCGACCTGATAATCGGACATCTTGGTCGAGGCGCCCTGCGCCTGACGCTGGGCTTCGTTGGCGGCGACAGAGCGGCCGCTGGGATTGGGCGACACGGGGACAGAAAGATCCAGCGTATCGACCAGCGTGTTGTCCGCCGCGTCATAGATACGGATGAGGCCCGTGGTTCCGATCGCCGGCGCGCTGTCGAAGGTGAGTTGGAGATGCGTGTCGGGATTCACATTCGTCGCGCCGTTGGCGGGAAACAGGAGCGGCGCGCCCGGAAGCGGGGCCGCGGCCTGCGCCGGAGAGGCCGCGGGGCCGGACGTTCCATCCAGCGAGCAGGCTGCGAGAGGGAGGAACAGGGCGATGGCTGCGAGCCATGCGTGACGGCGGGCGGGTTTGGCGAGCGGCATCAGCGGGTTTCCTCGAATGTCGTCTTTTGTGCAGTCTTTTCGGGCCGTCTGCTTCCAGCAAAGCCCCGGAAATAGACACCGGTGTCAGTTCTAGGCGATTTGCCGTCCGGACGGAAGGCAAAATGTCGGGCGGATTTGCGCCCGGCTTGTGCCCGCCGGTTCCGGCCGATAGCTGACAGGACGATGACCGCCCGGCAACCCCACACTTCGGCCAGCCCGTCAACGAGCGCGGCAGAAAAGCTGAAGGCGCATGCCCGCGCGCTGGGGTTTGATGCGGTCGCGATCGCGCGCGCGGACGAGACATGGACGGCGGGCGACCGGCTGGAAACCTTCGTCGCCGATGGCCGCCATGGCGAGATGGGGTGGATGGAAGAGACGCTGGCGCGGCGGCGGCATCCCACCGCGATGTGGCCGGGCGCGCGATCCGCAGTGGTGGTCGGCCTGAACTATGGCCCGGCGAACAATCCGCTGGCGGCGCTGGAGCGGCCGGAGACAGCGGCGATTTCCGTCTATGCGCAGAACGCCGATTACCACGACCTGATGAAAAAGCGGCTGAAGCGGCTGGCGTCGGAGTATGCGGCCACGAGCGGCCATGACGTAAAGGTGTTCGTGGATACGGCGCCGCTGATGGAGAAGCCGCTGGCCGAGCGGTCGGGCATGGGCTGGCAGGGCAAGCACACCAATCTGGTGAGCCGCGATTTCGGATCGTGGCTGTTCCTTGGCGTCATGCTGACGGATGCGGAACTTGAGCCGGACATACCGGGCGAGGAGACATGCGGGACATGCCGGGCGTGTCTCGATATCTGCCCCACGAAAGCTTTTCCCGCGCCGTTCCAGATCGATGCGCGGCGATGCATTTCGTATCTCACCATCGAGAACAAAGGACCTGTCCCGCGAGAGTTCCGGCGCGCGATGGGCAACCGCATCTATGGCTGCGATGACTGTCTCGCCATCTGCCCGTGGAACAAGTTTGCGGCAGCGGCGCGCGAGAGCGCGTTTCATGCGCGCGTAGAACTGGCGGCGCCGCTGCTGGGCGATCTGTGTCAGCTGGATGACGCCGCATTCCGCGAAGTGTTTACCGGATCGCCGGTGAAACGCATCGGCCGCGACCGCTTTATCCGGAATGTGATGATCGCCATCGGCAATTCCGGCGCGGAAAATCTGGTGGAGGCTTGCCGGGCGCGGCTTGACGACCCCTCGCCACTCGTGCGCGGATCGGCAATATGGGCGCTGGGTGAAATTTCTCCCCTTGTCTTCGAGACCGAACGCCGACACCGCAGGGATGCGGAAGCCGATCCCGTAGTTCGTGAGGAATGGGATGCTGGACCAGCCGAAAGATGACGCCGGCGAAGCGCCGTCCGATGGCGGAGCGCCCCGCGACGGCGCCCCGGGAACAAACGGGTCTGACGGCGGCGGCGACGCCGGTGGCGCGCTGGGCCGCTTTCGCGCAGGCGTTACCGCGATGCCGGGCGAGCCGCCGGGCAAGCCGATCTGGCGCAGGCTTCTGGCCGGCTTTCTGGTGTGGGGCAGCGCGCTTGTGGCCGCCTTCCTCGCGCTGAGCACGGCGGCGGTTTATGTCGTCGGCTGGACCGGGCCGCCGGCCACCATCAACATGACCATCAAGGCGATGGACGGCGTGGAAGTGCGCCGCGAATGGGTGCAGCTGAAAGATGTCTCGCCTCATCTCGTGCGCGCGGTGATCTCCGCGGAGGACCAGCGCTTCTGCACGCATGACGGCTTTGACGTGGTGGAGATCCAGAAAGCCATCGAGGCGGCGGAACGTGGACGCGACCTGCGCGGCGCCTCCACCATCTCGCAACAGACGGCGAAGAACGTCTTCCTGTGGAATGGCGGCGGCTGGTTCCGCAAGGGGCTGGAAGCGTGGTTCACGGTTCTGGTCGAAGCGATGTGGTCGAAGCCGCGCACGATGGAAATCTATCTCAATGTCGCCGAATGGGGCGACGGGCTCTATGGCGTCGAAGCGGCGGCGCAGGCGCGCTTTGGCGTTTCGGCGAAGGAACTCAACTCGCACCAGTCCGCATTGCTCGCCGCCGTGCTGCCCAGCCCCAACCGCTGGCGCGTCGATGGCGCCTACGCCGGCCGCCGCGCCGGCCAGATCCAGTCCCTGATGCGCATGACGCGCCGGGATGGGCTGGATGATTGTGTGATCAAGTAGAGGCGCACGCGTTCCGCGCGTGTCATCGCATCAGGCAGAGATGCGCGCCGCCTACTCCAGCCCGTCCGGGTCGGGCAGGCCCTTCGCGCGCATGGCTTCGCGGAGATCGCCTCGGGTGACGAGGATGGAGACGTCTTGGGGGGCGGACTTCATCGCCTGGACGATGTCGGCCCACGCGTCCTTGTAGCGTTCCAGTTTCATCAGGGCGTTGGCGCGCAGGTGCAGGGCTTCGGCGTCGCCGGGAGAGAGGCGCACGGCGCTGTCGAGATCCCTGGTGGCGGCTTCCCAGTTTTCCATGGTGAGGTGGGCGCGGGCGCGGTCCTTGAACAGCGACGCGTCCTGCGGGCGGAGTTTCATGGCGTTGGTGAAGGCGACGACGGCGGCTTCGGGCGCGCCGGCGAGCAGCCATGCGTTGCCGGCCTGCGCGAGATAGATGGCGCGCTCTTCAAGGCCGCCGGCGTTCTGGGCGTTGGCCAGGCTTTCAAGGCGATAGGCGCCCTCCTCTTCCTGTCCGAGCGCGATGAGGGCGAGCGCGGTGCAGTGCTGGGCGGCGGGGCGATTGCCCGCGGAGACCCAGGCGAGACCGTCCTCATACGCGCCTTCGGCGTCGGTTTCGATCTTGTCGAGGCAGGCCTTGAGGCGCTGGGCCTCGGAGCCGGACTGGGCCCATGACGGGGCGAGGGCTGGCGCGGCGAAGGCCGCAAAAATCGCTGCAACGGCAAGGCGCGAAAGCTTCATTGTCGTTTCCTGAGCGGTTTTGGTGACCATCGGCTTTCCGGGATGGCATAAGGCCTACACCAGAGATCGGACCATGACATGGGTTTTCGGCAGTTCTTCGCCATTGGATGCGGTTACGTCGCCACGGAGCTGGCGCGGCGGCTGATAGCGCGCGGGGTGACGGCGGCGGGGACGACGCGCAGCGAGGATGGCGCGCGCGATCTCGCGGCGGCGGGGGTTTCGCCCGTGCTGTGGCCTGTGCTGTGGCCTGTGCTGTGGGACGGGGGTGATGCGGCGCCGGACATTGGCGGCGGCGCGGCATGGCTGGTGTCGGTTCCGCCGGATGAGGCGGGGTGTCCGGCGTTTCGGGCGTTTGGGGCGCGGGCGGGTGCGGGTGCGGCGGGGCCGGTGATCTATCTGTCGACCACGGGCGTCTATGGCGATCTGGGCGGCGGGTGGGCGTTCGAGGAGACGCCGCGTAATCCTCAAAGCCGCGAGGCGATCAATCGCGCGCGCGCGGAGGATGAGTGGCTGTCGGTTGGCGCGACGGTGGTGCGCCTGCCCGGCATATACGGGCCGGGGCGGTCGCAGCTGGAGCGCGTGCGCGAGCCGGGGGCGCGGCGCATCGTGAAACCGGGACAGGTGTTCTCTCGCGCGCATCGCGATGACATCGCAAGCGCGCTGGACCTGATGCTGCAAAGGCCAGGGCTACATTCAGTCTATAATATCTGTGATGATCTGCCTGCCCCTGCGGATGAGGTGCTGGTTTATGCGGCGGGGTTGCTGGGGATTGATCCGCCGCCTGCGGTTGCGTTCGAGGACGCAGGACTGTCAGCGGCGGCGCAGCGTTTCTATGCGGAGTGCAAGCGGGTTTCCAACGCGCGCGCGAAGGCTGCGCTGGGGTGGCGGCCGGTGTATCCGACTTATCGGGAGGGGTTGGGGGCGTGTGTTGAGCGCGACATGGCCGCCACACTTCATCCATCCACCTGATCGCACAGCGCCAGCGTGGCGCGGACGAGCAGTGCGATGTCCTGCGGGCGGGAGAGGCGGTGGTCGCCGTCTTTTACCAGCGTCCAGTTCACATCAGTGGCGGCGAGAAGGTTTGTGAGTTCAAACGAGTGCGACCAGGGCACGTCTTCGTCGAGGCCGCCGTGGAGGATGCGGATGGGGACGTGGATGGGGATGGGGTTGTCCATCACATTCCAGTTGCGGCCCTCCTCGATCAGGGCGCGGGTGATGGGATAGCCGGCGGGGTCGTAAGGGCTGGGACGGGTCCAGGAGCCCTGCTCCATGATCTGCCGCCTTACCGCCTCGTCGAAGCGCGGCCACATCAGGCGGTGGGTGAAGTCGGGCGCGGGAGCGAGCAGGACGGCGCCCTTCACGCGATCAGGCCGGGCCAGCGCGGCGAGGATGGCCATCCAGCCGCCCATGGATGAGCCTGCGAGAACGATGGGGCCTTCGGTGAGCCGGTCGATGACGGCGAGCGCGTCGGAGCGCCAGCGGCCGATGGTTCCGTCCGCGAACGCCCCTCCACTTTCGCCATGGCCGAGATAGTCGAAGCGGATGAAGGACCGCCCGGCGGCCTGGGCGGCGGCGTGGAGGGTGACGGCTTTTTCGCCCTGCATGTCGGAGTGAAAGCCGCCCAGCCAGACCAGCCCTGCCCGCTGTTTCTCTCCCGCAGGGGCTTTTTCCCCAGCGGAGCCGCGCCAGGCGAGGCGTACCCCATCCTGCTCGATGTACTGGACGTCATTCATCGAAGCCGCCTTACTCCATTGAAACCATTTGGCGTCCAAGTCTGGATCAGTTTGCTCCGCGATGAAAAGCGATTATCGGTCAGGGGTGTAGAAGTTCGGAGTGCTAAGGGGGATGTCCCTTTCCGGCGCAGTGATCCTTCAGGTCATCCCTGACCTGTCCGCCGGCGGCGCCGAGCGCACCACCGTGGAAATCGCGGAGGCGCTGACGGCGGCCGGAGCGATGGCGCTGGTCGCGAGCGGCGGCGGGCGGCTGGAAAAGGATCTGGCGAAGGCAGGCGGCGAACTGATCCGCATGCCGCGCGTGGGCGCCAAGGACCCGGTGTCGCTGGCGGCGAACACCGCGCGGCTGTCCGGCATCATCAAGGACCGCAAGGTTGATCTGCTGCATGCGCGGTCGCGGGCGCCGGCCTGGAGCGCGCTGTGGGCGGCGCGGAAACAGAAAAAGCCCTTCGTCACCACGTATCACGGCGTCTATTCGTCGAGAGGACCGCTGAAGCGGCTGTATAATTCGGTGATGGCACGCGGCGATGTGGTGATCGCCAATTCGGAGTTCACTGCCGGGCATGTGCGGCAGCAGCACCCCTTCGCCGCGGACCATATCGTCACCGTGCCGCGCGGCGTCGATATCCCTGCCTTCACCCCGGAAGCGGTGTCGCATGAGCGCGTCGCCAAGCTGGCGCGGGAATGGGGCGTGGACCGGGCGCGCGGCGAGACCGTCATTCTGCTGCCTGGACGTCTGACGGGCTGGAAGGGGCAGCGCGAGGCGATCCGCGCGGCCGCCCGGCTGCCGATGCAGGACAGCGCTCCCCGCTGGCGGCTGGTGTTCGCGGGCGACGCGCAGGGCCGGGACGAGTATGAGCAGGAGCTGCGCGATCTGGGCGCGGCGAGCGGGATTGCGGACAGGCTGGCGATCGTGGGGCATGTGCCGGACATGCCGGCGGCGTTTGCACTGGCGGATATCGTGATTGCGCCGTCCCAACAGCCCGAAGCCTTTGGCCGGGTGGCGGCGGAGGCAGGAGCGATGGGCGTGCCGGTCATCGGATCTGACCTTGGCGGGCAGCGCGACATCATCGTCCACGACCAGACCGGATTGCTGACCCCGGCGGGCGATGTTCCGCAACTGGCGGCGGCGATGAACAGCCTTCTGGCGGCAGGAAAAGCAGGGCGTGAGCGCCTGGGACGGGCGGCGATGATCAGGGTGCGGGAAAAATTCACCACCTCCGCCCTTCAGCAGGCGACGCTTGCCGTCTATGACAAGCTGATCGGTCGGCCCAATGAGTGATATTTTCTCCTTCACACCACCCCCGAACCCGGGGGACACGCTGCGGCGTGTTCTGGTGATCAAGCTTGGCGCGCTGGGTGATTTCATCCAGGCGCTGGGAGCCATGCGCGTGGTGCGAACCACGCACCCTTCCGCGCGCGTGACGCTGCTCACCACCGAGCCGTTCGAGGCCTTCGCCAAGGCCTGCCCCTATTTCGATATTGTCGAAGCCGATGGCCGTCCGAGCGATCCCAAGGGCCGCGCCGATCTGGTGCGCCGGATCAAGCAGGCCGGCTATGACATGGTCTATGACTTCCAGAACAACGAGCGGACCGCGCACTATTTCAACAACCTGTCGGGCAAGAAGCCGCTATGGTCGGGGGCCGTTCAGGGCGCTTCGCACCAGCACCGCAACCCCGCGCGCGCCACCATGCATACGTTCGACCGGCTGGCGGACCAACTGCTGTACGCCGGACTTCAGCCGGACACGGCGGGCGATCCGTCGGGCTGGATCGAGGGGCAGGACCTGGCGCCCAGCCTGGACTGGATCCGGCCGGCTTTCCGCAATCCGCCGCGCTTCCAGCCGGAATTCTTCAGCCTGCCGGGCCCCTTCATGCTGCTGATCCCGGGATCGCCGGCCGATCACCCGGAAAAGCGCTGGCCGCTGGACCGGTTCGCCGCCATCGCGGGATGGGCCGCTGACGCGGGCATCACCCCCGTTGTGGTCGGCGCCAAGGCCGAAGGCGATATCGGCGCCCAGATCGCCAAACTTGAGCCGCGCACGCGCAATCTGGTCGGCCGAACCGATCTGTTCCAATTGGCGACGCTGTCGGAACGGGCGGTTTTCGCCGTGGGCGGTGATACCGGCCCAATGCACATCGCTGCGGCGGCGCGCACCCCCAGCATCGTTCTGTTCGCCGAACCATGGTCGCAGGCGATGGATGTCGAGTTGCAGTCGATATGGAGCCCCCAGACCCTTCTGGGCCGGTCGGCCCCTCGCGGCGGCCCCATGATCGTGCTGTATGCAAATACGCTGGCGGAGATCCATCCGGGCGACGTGATGCGGGCGGCCTTTGGCATGAAGCTGATGCCTTCGCACGCCGCCCCGCCCCCGCCGTTTCAGCAGGCCGCCCCGCCAGCGGAGGACGCCCCGCTTGAACTCCCTGTTCCGGATGAGCCTGCTCTGGACGAGGAGGAGCCGGATAGTTTCTCCGGCGAGGCGAATACAGTGGATGAAACGCGCCCCGGCGAGGCCCCGGAAGGCTCCGGCGCGGGGGAAACCCTTGCGGACCGTCCCGATTCTTGAACATTAGCGCGCGCGCGGGCATAATCCCCCGCACCGACATCAGCCACCATGGAGGCTTCCCATAGCCCGTCGTCCACAAGCGGCCCCGCCGCCCCGCAAGGATGGTCCTCAGATCAACGAGGATATTCTCGCCCCGCGCGTCCTTCTCATCGATGAGAAAGGCGAGAAGCAGGGCGAGATGCCAATCGGAGCCGCGCTGGACGCCGCCCGAGAAGCGGGTCTCGATCTTGTCATGGTGGCGCCGGACAACGACCCGCCGGTCGTGAAGATCAGCGACTACGGCAAGCAGCGTTTCGCCGAACAGAAAAAGAAGGCGGAAGCGCGCAAGAAGCAGAAGTCCGCTGATCTCAAGGAGATCAAGATGCGTCCGAAC
>CAZJZQ010000005.1:34789-38560 GCA_964550535.1 uncultured Rhizobium sp. | reverse complement strand
CTTCGATGAAGGCGACAAGGTGAAGATCACCCTGCGCTTCCGCGGCCGCGAAATGGCTCACCAGCACCTCGGCATGGAGCTGCTGGCGAAAGTGCGCGATGAGTTTTCCTCCGACGCCAAGGTCGAGCAGGAACCGAAGCTCGAAGGCCGCCAGATGGTGATGGTGCTTTCGCCGCGCTGAGGCGCGGCCGGCGGCGCTGTTGTGTACACGCAGAGCGCGGCTGCCCGGAACCGGGCGGCGGACGGATCGTTACCTGAATTCACCGCGCGCCACAGAGCGCAGGATGAGGAGATAAACGCGATGAAAGCCGCCGCCTGCGCCGTGTTCGCCGCTTTTGTCCTTGCCGCCTGCAACGAAGAGGCTGCGGCGCCGGTAGATCCGGCGCCCGCCGCCTCCATGCCGGAGACGCCGCCCGTGACCGAGCCGCCTGCTGTACAGCTTCCGCCGGAAGACGCCTGCAACACCGCGCAGTATGCAGGCCTGATCGGCGGACCGGCCGACGCGGCCGGCGTGCCCGTGGCCAGCCCGCAAGTCCGGCACATCCGCCCCGACACGCAGGTGACGATGGATTACAGCCCCACGCGGTTGAACATCGATATCAGCGCCGAGGGCGTCATCACCGGGTTCCGCTGCGGGTAGATCCGGCCGCTGTGTTGGGAATCACATGCTGCGCTTGATGTTCGCCGCCGCTGTTGCGCTTGCGTTTGGAGCGTGCGCGACGCGGCCAGTGGACGAGAACCATCCGCTGTTTGCAACGCAGGGCCGCGATACATGCGGCTATCACAAGTACAAGCACCTGATCGGCCAGCCGGTGAGCGCGCCGGGCGTGCCCGGCGCCTCGACCGCAAATGTCAGTTTCTATCAGGAGCCGGATTATGTGCGGCTCACAATGCTTATACCCGCGAACCTGGGCATCTATGTCGGTGAGGACGGGATCATAAGACGGATGGCTTGCGGCTGACCTCCCGCGCGGCGGATGGCTGGCTCGACGCGCGCATCTATCAGCGATAGATCAGAAGTACGCGGCGCACCAAGACGCCGCGCCCGGGGTATCAAGGGAGACAACGATGTCATTCAAACGACTGGCCGTGGCCATGGCCGCGTTGATGGGCGTTGCGGCTTGCAGCAGCATGGCGACGGCGCAAAATCAGACGCGCGCCAACCAGCCAAAGACCGTTGCGGGCGCGACCTGCGGCGTCGCCACGAGCGGCACGGCGACAGACCTTGGCGGCAACGCCACCGACGCGAAGACAGGGCGGCAATTCTTCCTCGAATATCCGTGCGACCTGGCGCCCGGCGAAGACGTGACGTTCGTGCTGAACATCCATGGCGCGGGATCGCGCAGCGGATGGCAGCGGCAGTATTTCCCGGCGAGCGACTATATCAACGAATACCGCCTCGTTGTCGCAACGCCCACGGCCGCGACCGCGGAGCCGATCCGCCGCTGGGCCGCCGAGGCCGATGACGCGCACCTGCAGAACATTGTGACGCTGGTGACGGACGCATTCGGCAAGGAGAATATCCGCGCCTTCTGGCTGGCCGGACATTCCCAGGGCGGCGCGACTTCGCACCGGATCGTTTGCACCGACTTCTTCAAGGACAAGGTGGACGGCCTGCTGAGCCTCGCAGGCGGCCGCATTGGCATGAGCCCGGCGACGGCCGCTTGCGATTTTTCGCACATCTTCACCACGGGCGATCAGGACGCCGCGGGCCGTACCGGTATTCCGTCGATCTCTCCGGTGGCCGAGAAATTCGGCTGCGGCGAGCGCGTGCGGCAGGCGGTGATCGACGATCGCAAGGCTGGCAAGGTTTGGGATTCACGCACCAACGAACAGGGCCGTCCTGCCCGCGCCGGTTGGGGCGGCGAGCCCGGCCCCGGCCTCGCTGATGTCTATGTCTTCCCCGGCTGCAAGGACGGCTGGGTGGTGGCGGACGTGGTGCGCCTCAACAAAGGCCACACCGAAGGCCTTGAGCCGCGCGTCACCGAGGAATTGGTGCGCATGATGGTGTCGGCGAAGGCCGGCAAGCTGCGTGCAAACTAGGCTGCGGATCGGGTATTAATTCGGGGCGGCGGAGACACCTCCGCCGCCCTTGCTTTTCGGGCTTTCCCGCGTATAAACGCCGCCTTCCACAGGACCGGACGGGCTAATGGCATGCCTCCCGGGACTTTTTCAGGCGTCGCGCCGTTGGTTTCCCCATTGTTTTCGGGCGAAATTTTCGGGTCGGACTGTCGCCAACAGGAGACCGAAATGCCGAAGATGAAGACCAAGAAAGCCGCTGCGAAGCGGTTTACGATGACGGCCACCGGCAAGCTGAAGCACGGCGTCGCCGGAAAACGCCACCGTTTGATCAGCCACAATGCGAAGTACATCCGTCAGAACCGCGGCACCGAAGTCGTCGGCGAGATGGATTCCCCGCGCATCATCAAGAAGTTCCTGCCCTACGGCGTGAAGTAATCCTTCGCCGTCGCGCACCCCTGATCAGATTTAACGGAGTTTTCCCATGCCCCGCGCTCGCGGCAGAGTTCCTGCCCACGCTCGTCACCGCAAGGTAATCAAGGCCGCCAAAGGCTTTTATGGCCGCCGCAAGAATACGTTCCGCACGGCTCAGGCCGCGGTCGTCAAGGCCGGCGTCAACGCCTACAAAGGCCGCAAACAGCGCAAGCGCAATTTCCGCTCGCTCTGGATCCAGCGCATCAACGCCGCCGTCCGTCTGGTGGACGACAACCTCACCTATTCGCGCTTCATCGACGGCCTGACCAAGGCTGGCGTCACGGTGGACCGCAAGGTGATGGCCGATATCGCCGTGCACGAACCGGCTGCGTTTAGCGCCCTGGTGGAGAAAGCCCGGGCGGCGCTGGCGGCTTAATCGCCCGACGCGCTTATCACCGAAGCTTTTCTCCGCTAGTTCCGACCGCAAGCGTGCGGGGCGGACTTGGGCCCCGTGCGACCTGAAACCAGACGCACGAGGCCTGACATGGCTGTCCTGGACGACCTTCCGAAGATCGAGGCCGAGGCCGGCACCGCTGTTGCGGCGGCGGGCGACGAGGCCGCGCTTGAAGCCATTCGCGTTGGCGAACTGGGCAAGAAGGGCCGCGTCAGCCTGCTGATGCGCGAGCTGGGCGGGATGACGCCCGAGCAGCGCCAGGCGGCCGGGCCTGCGTTGAACGGACTGAAGGACCGCCTGACCGCCGCGATCTCCGCGCGCAAGGGCGAGTTGGAGACGGCCGCGCTGAACCAGCGGCTGGAGAGCGAACGCGAGGATCTCACCCTGCCGCCCCGCCCTGAGGCGACAGGCGCGCTGCATCCTGTCATGCAGGTGACGGAAGAGATCGCGGCGATCTTCGCCGATCTCGGTTTCTCGGTCGCCGAAGGCCCGGACGTCGAGGACGACGAGCACAATTTCACCGCGCTAAATTTCCCGGTCGGCCATCCCGCCCGCGACATGCACGACACCTTCTTCCTGCCGCCGGACGCCAACGGCGAGCGCAAGGTGCTGCGCACGCACACCTCGCCGGTTCAGATCCGCACGATGGTGAGCCAGAAGCCGCCGATCCGCATCATCGCGCCCGGGCGCGTGTACCGGAAGGACTGGGACGCGACGCATACGCCGATGTTCCACCAGGTGGAGGGCCTTGTGATCGACAAGGTCTGTCACATGGGCCACCTGAAACAGTGCCTCACCGAATTCTGCGCGCGCTTCTTCGAGGTGGAGAAAGCCGAGACGCGGCTGCGCCCGCACTTCTTCCCCTTCACCGAACCGAGCGCGGA